>JAITXR010000093.1 GCA_031284665.1 Paludibacter sp. | reverse complement strand
CATCTTCGTCGGTAAATTTAGGATTTACCTTGAATTTTTAAAAAACATAATACGATAAAATAATAAATATGAAACATTCATAACAAAGATTTTGATATATAAGGGACTGATTGTAGTTTTACAGGTCTTTGCTCTTTGTTCTTTGCTCTTTGTTCTAAAATTCTAAACACAATGAAAAAAACAATATTTTACATCGCAAGCCTGCTCTTATTTGCATCTTGTATGACCGACGGCAATTTTTTGGAATACGACGAATCGTCAGTCTATAATATCGAAGCCATAAAAAGCAATTTTGACCGTACTAATCAGTTTGTGGCAAATATTTACAGTTACCTGCCCGACGATTTTTATTCGGTAGATGCTTCTGCTATGCGCTCATCCGCTTGCGACGAAGGCGAATATGTGTGGCCCACCAACCGTATTCATATTATGACCAACGGACAATGGAGTCCGCGCAAAACGGCAGATGATCTTTGGGCTACATTTTACACAGGCATTCGCGCTGCAAATCTGTATCTCGAGAAGTTGAACAGCAGTACGTTCGATTACTTGCAATACGACGAGGATTACACAAAATATATGAAACGCTATCGTAATTTTGAATACGAAGTACGCTTTCTCCGTGCATTTTACCATTTTGAACTGCTGAAACGCTACGGCGATATTCCAATAGAAACAACAACTTTGACCGATGCTCAAGCCAATACGCTGACACGTACGCCTTTCGACGAAGTGGTGAAATTTATTGTAGATGAATGTGATTCCATCAAAGAAAAATTGCCACCTGTGTACGATGCCAATTTCCAAAACGAAATAAGCCGTATCAGCAAAGCAGCGGCTTACGCGCTGAAATCAAGAGTTTTGCTCTATGCCGCAAGTCCGTTGCACAATCCTGCAAACGACCAAAGCAAGTGGATTGCAGCAGCAGATGCGGCAGCCGATATTCTCAGAGCAATGGACAGAAAAGAACCCGGTTTTATGACAGCAGTACTGCCTTTTTACGAATTGATTTTATCGGGTACAAACTATACGCAGGCAGAAGTAATACTTGCTACTCGTGCCGGTCAATCGGGCACTTTGGAGCGTAATAACTTCCCAATTGGCGTGGAAGGCGGTAATTCAGGGAATTGCCCAACCCACAATCTGGTAGAAAAATACGGAATGCAAAGCGGTAAGGTATTTGACGAAACAAAACCTTGGACAAATCGCGACCCGCGTCTTGGCAAAGTAGTATTGCTCAACGGCGAACGTTTTGCGTATAATGCAATAACCGAAATATGGGAAGGCGGACTTAATGGTTTGCCAAAAATAGGCGCAACAAAAACAGGTTATTACCTGCGTAAATTCCTGATAGGCGACACCAACTTCAAACCAAGTCAAGGGGCTACATTTTCTCACGCTTTTGTCTTGTTTCGTTATGCCGAAATTTATTTGAATTATGCCGAAGCAATGAATGAGGCTTACGGACCAAACACCAATCCTGACCCTGCACGCTATCCGAAAACCGCTATCGAAGCGGCAAATGTAGTGCGCGGCAGACGAGGATTGCTTATCCCGACTTACACGGCAGGCGACTTTAATCAAGCGTCGTTTCAAGCAGAATTGAGAGACGAACGCTGGCGTGAATTTGCTTTTGAAGACCATCGCTTTTGGGATATTCGCCGCTGGAAAATCGGAAACGAAACTCAACGCGACATCAAACGCCTCCGCATACAGTTAGACCCTGCCGACCCGCGTGGCAGAACATATATTTACACGGTAGTAGAAGATAAAGATGCCCGCGTATGGGATGATAAAATGTATCTTTATCCTATTCCACAAAGCGAAATTGATAAAAACCCAAATCTCAGACCTAATAATCCGGGATGGGAGTGAGATGATGAAAATTACGAATTACGAAACAACGTTCGGCGTAGCCAATTATGACGGTATGCACTACCGCATCGCGTCATTGCGTAGGGGCGTTGCACGCAACGCCCCAAAAAAAACAAAAGACATTTTTTGAACACAAAGGCACAAAGAATAGTGATTGAACGATAAGTGATGAACGATTAACGTATGCTACCGATTAGCCTCGCAGAGGCGATATTTTATTAACTGTACGCTTTAGCCTACGGACAAACGCACGCTCCGTTCCGTTATTCTATTGTATTTCACCAAACAATCCGAAGAAAAAAATGATATAACATTAAATTATAAACACATGAAGCACTTATCAACATTATGCCTTGCAATGGCATTAACTGCATTTTCCGTTACAGTTTATGCCGACAACGTTACAGTTCCGGCAGGAAAAACAACAGTAGAATCTTATACTGACAGTCAAGTTACCGTTGCTGACGGAGGCGATTTGCATATCACATCAGCAACACCATTAACCGGCAGTACGGTTAATTTGGCAACAAACAATGCTTGGCTTATGTTCGAAAATATTCGCCCAAGCGTAGTGTTAAGCAATTGGTTGCAATATGTCAAAGTGAACAATGCGCAAGCTGTAAATGGCACTAATGTGCGTGTGGAAGTATATGTGCAAGGAACAGTTATAATTCCTACTCCTTCGGGTTTCAGTCCTTTACAAGCATTTGATGGAATAAATTTTACCGGCAACATCCAACAATATGATGTCAATTATCACAAAACTTTAGGCACAATGGACAATGCCATTCGCTCATTTAAACTCAAACGAGGATATATGGCAACTTTGGCAACATATTCCAACGGGCGAGGTTTTAGTCGCGTTTTTATTGCCGACAATGCCGATTTGGAAGTTTCGCAGTTGCAACCCGAATTAGACCAGACAGTTTCGTTTATTCGCGTACTTGCGTGGCATTATCCTTCGGTAAAAGGCGTTTGCGGCAGCAATGATGGCTATGTGCAGTTGACACAATCCACTTGGTGGAATAATTGGGGCGGCGGCAGTAACAGTCAGACCAACTACGAATATGTGCCAATGTGGAATAAACTGAATGGTAGTTGGAGTTCTATCAACAGTAGAACAAATGTAACTCATCTCTTGGGACTTAACGAGCCTGACCATCCCGAACAACATAAAGATGACAATGGCGAACAAGTTGTAACTGTAGCCCGCGCTATTCAGGAATGGCCTCTAATGTTTGAATCGGGTTTGCGCATAGGCTCGCCTGCCTGCACCGACGAAAGTTGGATATATAATTTTATTGACGAATGCGACAGGCTTAATTACCGCGTCGATTTTGTGGCTTGGCATGCTTACTGGGGAGGAAAATCGCCGCAAAGTTGGTATAACGACCTGAAACGCATATCCGACCGCTGTGGCGGGCGACCAATATGGATTACCGAATGGAACAACGGCGCAAACTGGACTAACGAAGGCGGATGGGAACGAAATACATCTTCCTCGGCGAGCCCAAAACCGCTGTTAGATAACGAAGCAAACCGCCAAAAACAGTTGCGCGACATTACGGCAATTTTACAAGTGCTCGATACCGCCTCGTTTGTCGAAAGGCAATCGCTGTATAATTGGGTGGAAACGGCGCGAATGATTGCCACAAATTCCGACAACAACAATCGCGCACTCACTCCTGCCGGCGTATATTATCGCGACGACAAGTCGTCTATGGCTTTCAAACGCCACAAAGAATATATACCTACATGGCATTTGAACGCACCTGCTATCCCAAGCCACAGCATTGTGGATAATAACACAAACTTACAACTTAATCTAACATCTTCGGTTTATAACGAACTGATTACTTCTTATATTGTGGAAGAGAAAATCGGGACATCTGCCTTTTCTACTATTGCCACATTGAGTAATATCCCTATTGTGAGCAAATTAACCATTCCGGTTAATACTACACAGCAGGGAATACATTCGTATCGCATACGGTCAGTTGACCGCGCAGGACATATCAGCGAGCCAAGTTCCGAAATCGTATTTGCAGTGAGTCCAAACAGCAGTATTCAATTCGATGTTGTCGAAATGAGCACAACAGATTGGACTACCCTCTTTCTCGGACAGACATTTACAGCAGCACCTGCGGCTATATTGGGAACAGCAACATCCAACAATGTTTCGCTGTTAATGAGCCAGCGCATTCAGTCGCTTACCGGCAATCAACTGAAATTCCGGTTGCAGCCATGGAACTATATTACTGCCACATTAGTGCGTCAGGAAAAATTACCGTATCTCATTTTGCCATCAGGAACTTACAATTTTGGTGGACTAAATGCTGTTGCAGGAAAAACTACTGCCAATGGAACGTGGCAAACAGTGAATTTTGCAGTTTCTGATGGCTATTTTTCAGCACCGCCGGTGGTCATTCCTACGCAGGTTACAACTCTGTCGGCAACAGCAACTTCGGTGCATATTCGTAATGTAACTGCCACAGGTTTTGAAATTTGTCTGCGCCACGAAGCAGCACAAACATACAGCATGCCGACCGAAACCATTAGTTATATTGCTATTAGCGAAGGCAGTGGTATAATCGAAGGAAAGAAAATTTATACAGGAAAAATCGAAAATGTAGGACACGTTACTCGCCTGATGGGAACTTTTACGTGGACTGACAGTATTGAAAATCCATTGTTGTTCTGCTACAAACAGACTGCAAATAACATTTATGCATCAAGTTTACGCATAAATTCATTTACGGCACTACAAGCAAAAGTTTTAAACCAGATAGAACGCTCCGGAACAGTAGAAAACGACCCTGCTACCGATACTGTCGGCTGGATGGTTATCGAAGGTGCAGCCCTTCCTACAGGTATTGATGTCATTACATCGAGCGCAAGCAAATTTGTGATTTGCCCAAATCCTGTTTCCGATGTTTTGCATTTCAAAAATAAAGATAACGAAAACGTGAAAATTGGAATCTATAATTTGCAAGGAATGTTGGTTAAATCGGCAAGCGGGAAAATCAGTCAAATCAGCGTAACTGACTTGACAAGTGGGCTTTATTTGGTTAATATAAATGGAGAATCGACTAAAATATTGAAAAAATAACATATAGTTCGAGTAGTTCAAACCAATCAAACCGTTAAAACGAAAAACAGACGAAATTTTATGAAAAAACTTTTAATTCTTTTGTTGCTTCAACCATTTGTGTTGTTAGCTCAAAACAATTCGTTCCACCCGGGTGCAATTTTGCCCGATAATAATGGTGTTCACGTTAATGCTCACGGAGGGGGAATTTTATATCACGATGGAAAATACTACTTGTTTGGCGAACATAAAGGCGAAAAATCAAGTGCCGCTTTTGTAGGCGTAACTTGTTATTCGTCAGACGATTTATATAATTGGAAATACGAAAGCGTTGCTCTGCCTGTTGATAAAAACCCAAAATCCGATATTACATCAGGTTGCGTTTTGGAACGCCCAAAAGTTATTTATAACGAGAAAACAAAGCAGTTTGTGATGTATTTTCACCTCGAACTCAAAGGCAAAGGTTACGAGGCGGCTCGCGTGGGAGTTGCTGTAAGTGATAATGTTACAGGCACTTACAAGTATCTAAAATCCTATCGTGTAAATGCAGGACGTTTCCCGCTCAATATGACAGATTGGCAACAAAAATCCAAAGCCAAAATTTCCGATTTCAAAGAATGGTGGACACCCGAATGGCGTAAAGCCGTGATTGACGGGATGTTCGTGCGCCGCGATTTAGCAGGCGGACAAATGAGCCGCGATATGACGCTTTTTGTTGATGATGGCGGTAAAGCCTATCACATTTATTCTTCCGAAGAAAATCTCACACTGCAATTCGCCGAATTGTCAGACGATTATCTCAGTTATACAGGGAAATATATACGCATTGCGCCTGCCGGACACAACGAGGCTCCTGCCATTTTCAAAAAAGACGGCAAATATTTTATGATTACTTCCGGCTGCACAGGTTGGGCTCCGAATGCTGCACGTCTATTCACTGCCGACAGTATTTGGGGCGAATGGACAGAATACCCAAACCCTTGCGTTGGCGACGATGCCGACCTTACGTTCCATTCGCAAAGCACTTACATTCAGCCTGTTGTTGGCAAAAAAGATGCGTTTATCTTTATGGCTGACCGCTGGACACCTAAAAATCCGATTGATGCCCGCTATATTTGGCTGCCAATCCTGTTTGATAACGGTTTACCTGTTCTCAAATGGTTTGATGAATGGAATTTGGATATATTTAATTCTTCTACTGCGGAAAAGGTTGATGATGATTATCAACTAATTTGGGCTGACGAATTTGATTACGAAGGCAAAGTAAATCCCGAATTTTGGGGTTACGAACAAGGTTTTGTCCGCAACGAGGAATTTCAATGGTATCAAGCGGATAATGCCAATGTTCACAATGGAATTCTTACTATTGAAGGCAAAAAATCCCAAACCCCAAACCCAAATTATGATAAAAAAAGTGGCGATTGGCGAAAAAATCGTAAATTTGCCGAATACTCGTCTGCTTGCATTATCACAGCCGGCAAAAAAGAATTTCAATACGGTCGTTTTGAAGTCAAAGCAAAAATACCTACAGCCTCCGGCTCGTGGCCTGCAATTTGGACTTTGGGAAATTCAATGCAGTGGCCCTCGTGTGGCGAAATTGATATTATGGAGTATTATCCGATAAAAGGCATTCCGCATATTTTGGCTAATGTGGCTTGGGGAACTGACAGAGCCTCGAATGCAAAATGGAACTCGCAAACAGTGCCATTTTCAAAATTCACAGCCAAAGACCCCGACTGGGCGGATAAATTCCATATTTGGCGAATGGACTGGACAGAAGAGGCTATACGTTTGTATTTGGACGATGAATTGCTGAACGAAACTTTGTTAAAAGACACGCAAAACGGCTCACTTGGCAATTTTGTCAACCCATTTAATCAACCGCATTATATTTTGCTAAATCTGGCAATCGGCGGGCAAAATGGCGGCACGCCCGACGATGCGGCTTTCCCGCTGAAATACGAAATTGATTATGTAAGAGTGTATCAAAAATAAATTGTTAATTTTTCGCCATGAAACACGTTAGTAGTATAATAATACTTTCTTTATTCTATCTTACTGCATTTTCGCAAACGGAAACGCGGCAGGTAGTCCCTACCGGCGAAAATATTCAGGCAATTATTTTAAAAGTAAACAATTATTGGCAAGGCTCTAATCCGGAATCCGGCAACGCCTTTTGGGATAACGCCGCCTACCACACCGGAAATATGGCGGCTTATTTTGCCACAGGAAACGAGGCGTATCGCAAGTATTCGGAAAAATGGGCGCAAACAAACGAATGGAAAGGCGCAAAATCGAACAAAAAAACCTCGTGGAAATATACTTACGGCGAAACTGACGAATATGTACTTTTTGGCGATTGGCAAATCTGCTTTCAAACCTACATTGATTTATACAATTTAAGTCCTGACGAGAAAAAAATTGCTCGCGCTCTCGAAGTAATGGAATACGAAATGTCAACCACAAATAATGATTATTGGTGGTGGGCGGATGGATTTTATATGGTAATGCCGGTAATGACAAAACTATATAAAGTTACAGGTAACGAATTGTATTTAAGTAAATTATACGACTATTTTTCATACGCCAAGCAGTTGATGTACGATGCCGAAGCAGGACTTTTCTATCGCGATGCCAAATACATTTACCCCAAACATAAAACGAATAACGACTCAAAGGATTTTTGGTCAAGAGGCAATGGCTGGGTTTTCGCAGGCTTGGCAAAAGTGTTGCAGGACTTACCAATAGCAGATGCGCACCGTTCAGAATATGTTCAGGTGTATCAACAAATGGCTGAAGCCCTGAAAAACTCGCAACAAGAACAGGGATATTGGACTCGAAGTTTATTAGACGAACAGCAGGCTCCCGGATACGAAACCAGCGGAACGGCATTTTTTACCTACGGTTTTTTATGGGGAATAAATAATGGCATTTTAGAAAAAACGCTTTATACCGCCACAGTAAATAAAAGTTGGAACTATCTATCCACCATTGCTTTACAAGCGGATGGAAAAATCGGATACGTTCAGCCGATTGGTGAAAGAGCCGACCAGCACAAAAACGTAAATGCCGAAACAACAGCCAATTTTGGTGTCGGTGCATTTTTATTGGCTGCTTCGGAAATGACTCGCTATGTAAATGCTGAAATGGAAGCGTGGGCTGGAAACGCCGTAAATACAGTTATTTTCAGAAATAATTCCATTGTTACTTACAAAAATACACAGTTTATGGCGTGGTACAATCCAAAAGGATATGTGTGTCTTGGAAAAAGAACAGTCGGAAGCCAACAATGGGAAATTAAACAGACAAATTTAACAGGAAGCCTCAGCGATGCACACAACTGCATTTCCATTATGGTAGATGGAGAAGGTTATCTGCATATTTCGTGGAATCATCATGGCTCGCAACTTAATTACACAAAAAGCGTGTCGCCGCTGTCGTTGGATTTAGAAGAAAATCAACAAATGACAGGTAATCACGAAGAAAAAGTAACTTACCCCGGATTCTATACGATGGCGGATGGCAAGTTATTCTTTCTGTATCGCGACGGGTATTCAGGAAAAGGTAATCTGCTGCTTAATTCATATAATGACGCAACTAAAACTTGGACACAAATACACGAAAATCTGATAGATGGAGAAGGTGCTCGCAGTGCTTATTGGCAAGCCTGCACCGATAGAAACAACGTTATCCATATCTCGTGGGTATGGCGCGAAACTCCGGATGTGGCAACAAATCACGATATGTGTTACGCCCGTTCTGCCGATGGCGGGAAAACATGGACTGACTCGAAAGGTAAAATATATCAATTGCCTATCACAGCACAAACCGCCGAATTGGCTGCAACTATTCCGCCGAACAGCGAGTTGATAAATCAGACATCTATGACTGCCGACGAAAACGGAAAACCATATATCGCCACATATTATCGCAATCAGGATTCCGCAATTCCGCAATATCACATCATTTATTTGAATGAGGACAACGAGTGGAAAACTGTTTCCTCGGATTTCCGCAAAACGCCATTTACACTGAGCGGAGTGGGAACGAAAAAGATAGCAATTTCGCGCCCGCAAATTCTCTGCCACGGCAAAACTTTATTCCTCATTTATCGCGACCAAGAGCGGGATAGCCGAGTATCGATGGCAATATGTAACAATTTACAGGAAAATCAATGGAAAATCAAAGACCTGACCGATTATTCGGTGGGCGATTGGGAGCCAACTTACGACACGGAATTGTGGAAAAAGCAATATAAATTGAATCTTTTTATCCAAAAAACAGGGCAAGGCGATGGCGAACAAAATACAGATTTGCCTCCTCAGCCGGTATCGGTGTTGGATGTTTCCGAAAACTTTTTAATCACTGAATTTTAATAAATAAATAAAAAACAAATAAATAATTATGGAACTTAATTTAATTCAAGAAAAATTCAAATCATTATTTGAAACAAGCGGAGATATTTACACTTCTCCGGGTCGTATAAATCTTATTGGCGAACACACCGATTATAATGGTGGTTTTGTACTTCCGGGTGCAATCGACAAAGCAATGTATTGCGACATTAAACCTAACGGCACAGATACAGTACGCGCTTTTGCCTTAGATTTGGAAGAATATGCCGAGTTTGGATTGGGCGAAAATGATTTGCCGGCAAAATCGTGGGCTAAATATATTTACGGCGTTTGTCGCGAAATGATTAAACGTGGAGCAACAATAAAAGGCTTCGATACCGTGTTTGCCGGCGATGTGCCACTCGGTGCGGGAATGTCGTCGTCCGCTGCTTTGGAAAGTTGCTTTGGATATGCCATTAACGATATTTATAAATTAAGTTTCGACCGCTTTGAATTGGCAAAAATAGGACAAGCCACCGAACATAATTATGTGGGCGTGAACTGCGGCATTATGGATCAATTTGCCTCTTGTTTCGGAAAAGAAGGGTCGCTAATTCGCTTGGATTGTCGCTCATTAGAGTATCAGTATGTACCTTTCAACCCAAAAGGCTATCGTTTGGTTTTGGTTAACACTTGTGTTACGCACGAATTAGCATCGTCAGCCTACAACAAACGCCGTCAATCGTGCGAAAACGTGGTTGCTGCTATCAAAAAACATCATCCGGCAGTAGAATTGTTGAGAGATGCCGATTTGGATAAACTCAAAGAAGTTGCCAACGAAGTAAGTCCCGAAGATTATATCCGCGCCGAGTTTGTTATTGAAGAAATACAAAGACTGTTGGACATTCCCGCATATTTGGAAAAAGGCGACTACGAAACTGTAGGCAAAAAAATGTACGAAACACATATCGGTTTGAGCCGTAAATACGAAGTTAGTTGCCCTGAATTGGATTTTTTGAACGATATAGCACGCGAATGTGGCGTTAGCGGCTCGCGCGTGATGGGTGGCGGTTTTGGTGGTTGTACTATCAATTTGGTAAAAAACGAATTATACGATGGCTTTATCAAACGTGCAATTGAAAGTTACGAACAGAAGTTCAAAATAAAACCCAAAGTGTACGACGTGGTAATTAAAGACGGCGCAAGAAAACTGTGATTTTTTAAATTACCAACTCTTGGTTCGCATTATATTTAAGTACAATAATGCGAATCAAATGTTTTTTCTATCAGCAATAGTGGCTAACGGCACAAAGATTGACAAATAAAGCAAGCTTTAATTTAACGTTTATCCCTAAACAAATGCATAAATTTGTTTAAACTCTGATTCGCCCTAAAAATAAATAGTTATGAAAAAAATATCTTTGATTCTCGGTTTCGTTTTTGGATTTTTATTTCTGCAATCTTGTTCGAAAAATGCGCCGAAAGAAACTTTCGAAATCGGTAAAAATACGTTTTTGCTCAACGGACAGCCTTTTGTGATTAAAGCGGCTGAAATCCATTATCCGCGTATTCCGCAGGAGTATTGGGAACATCGTATCGAAATGTGTAAAGCGTTGGGAATGAATACTATTTGCCTTTATGTGTTTTGGAATATTCACGAACAAAAGGAAGGAAATTTCGATTTTGCGGGCAATAACAACGTGGCGGCGTTCTGCCGTTTGGCGCAAAAACACGGAATGTATGTCATCCTGCGCCCCGGTCCTTATGTTTGCGCCGAGTGGGAAATGGGCGGACTGCCTTGGTGGCTGCTCAAAAAACAAGATATTGCCTTGCGCACACAAGATACTTATTTTATGGAGCGTGTCGAAATTTTTATGGCGCAAGTTGGCAAGCAACTATCTGATTTACAACTCGCTAATGGCGGAAATATCTTGATGGTGCAGGTTGAAAATGAATACGGCGCTTATGGTGTTGATAAAGCGTATATTAGCGCAATTCGCGATATTGTGAAAAAATCCGGTTTTGACAAAACGCCTCTGTTTCAATGCGATTGGAGTTCAAATTTTGAAAATAATGCGCTCGACGATTTGCTTTGGACGCTCAATTTTGGAACAGGCGCAAATATCGACAATCAATTCAAACGGCTCAAAGAACTGCGCCCCGAAACTCCGTTGATGTGCAGCGAATTTTGGTCGGGTTGGTTTGACCATTGGGGCGCACGGCACGAAACCCGTAACGCCGCAGAAATGGTTAGCGGACTAAAAGATATGCTCGACAAAAATATCTCCTTCAGTTTGTATATGACTCACGGAGGCACAACTTTTGGTCATTGGGCAGGTGCAAATTTCCCCGGATATGTGCCCGATTGTACTTCCTACGATTACGATGCGCCAATCAACGAATCGGGGCGCGCAACGCCAAAATATTTTCAACTTCGTGCTTTGTTACAAAATTATTTGCCGCAAGGCGAAACTTTATCTGCCGTTCCGGATTCAATTCCCACAATTTCAATTCCGGTGATAGCATTTAACGAAGTTGCGCCGATTTTCAACAATCTTCCCGAGCCGCAGACAAGTCAAGATATTCATTCGATGGAATATTTTAATCAGGGTTGGGGAAGTATTCTATATCGCACTACGCTCAAAAAATCGGATATTTCGCAGTTTATCAAAATCACTGAGGCGCACGACTGGGCGCAGGTTTATATCAATGGCGAGTGCATTGGCGTACTCAACCGACTGAAAGGTGAAAGCACTTTACAACTTCCGCCTTTGGACAAAGAGGCGCGTTTGGATATTTTGGTAGAGGCAATGGGCAGGCGAAATTTTGGCGCAGGAGTGCTTGATTATAAAGGCATTACCGAAAAAGTTGAACTTATTAGCGAGCAAGGAACAACGGAAGTAAAAAATTGGCAAGTTTATTCCATTCCGGTGGATTATAAGTTTGCCAAAAATCAAAAATATCATCCTTTTAATTTTTATCGTGCTGGCATTATGTGTGTTTATTCTAAAGAAAAACCTTCAAAAAAAGACCTTGTTGATATTTACGAAAATCGTTCTGAGCCTGCTTATTATCGCGCATATTTTGATATTGACACAATAGGCGATACCTTTATTGATATGAGTAATTGGACAAAAGGAATGGTGTATGTAAATGGGCATAACCTCGGTAGATATTGGAATATTGGACCTCAACAGGCATTGTATTTGCCCGGTTGTTGGCTAAAAAAAGGTAAAAATGAAATTATTGTTTTGGAAATGGTTTGTTATAATGAGGAAAAAATTATTGAGACACTTGAACATCAATCTTTGACAAGACCATTTATCGAACCATTTGTTGAAGGAGTTCGGCAGCCGATTTTGGATGTTTTGCGTGGAAATGGAGCATATAAATTCCGCAAACAAGGCGAAACTTTGGATTTATCAGCCGAAAAACCTGTGATTACCGGCACTTTCAATGCAGGGAATGCTTGGCAAAAAATCAAGTTCAATAAAGCGAGCGCAACGCGCTATTTTTGCCTCGAAGCGTTAAATTCGTGGGGCAACGACGATTTTGCATCTATTGCCGAATTGCAAATTCTGGATGAAAACGGCAATCGCATCTCGCGCCAACATTGGAAAGTAATTTACGCCGACAGCGAAGAGGCTGACGATGCCAACAACATTGCAAGTAATGTGTTCGACTTACAGGAATCAACCATTTGGCACACAAGTTATTCGATAATAAAGGATAAATTTCCGCATCAAATTATAATTGATTTAGGCGAAAGCAAAACCATTAGCGGCTTTGAGTATTTGCCTCGCGCCGAAACAAACAAGCCTGCAATGATTAAAGATTTTAGGATTTATCTCAAAACAAGTCCGTTTAAATTGTAAACTAATAAAACATCAAAATATGTCAGAATTAAAAATTGTAGCAACAATAGTTGCAAAACCTAAGTTTCAGGACGAATTGCTAAAAGTGTTTCACACCGTAGTGGACGAAACCCGTAAAGAAGACGGCAATGTATCTTACGAATTACATCAGGATATTAACAATCCGTTGAAGTACATTATTCTCGAAGTGTGGAAATCGCAGGATGCAATCAACTTGCACAATGAAAGTACTCACTTTAAGGCTTTTGTTGCCGCTGTCGAAGGCAAAACGGATAGTTTGACCGTAGAGATTATCAAAAAAGTGTATTGAAAAAAATAACCTAACAACACAAACCACACGAAAAAAACAAAACAATGTTCGTGAAGTTAGTGCGGTTTGTGGTAAAATAAAAAATCAAATGAAAAAATCAATTTTAATCGGGCTTGCATTTATAAGTTTAGGAACAATCAAAGCCCAAACGCCCGAATGGGAAAACCCCGAAATTTTCGGAATTAACAAAGAAGCGGCTCGCGCCACAGCAATGCCGTACAGCACCGAACAACAAGCAATTGCAGATGTTTATTCTGCCTCGCCCTATTATCAATCGTTAAACGGCACTTGGAAATTCAATTGGCACAAACGCCCTGCCGACAAGCCCGAAGGTTTCTATAAATCAGGCTACGACGTAAGTAAATGGGACAATATTCAAGTGCCGGGTAACTGGGAATTGCAAGGTTTTGGCACGCCAATTTACACAAATATCAAGTACCCGCACCCCAAGAACCCGCCGTATATTGACCACAGCGACAATCCTGTGGGCTGCTACGTCCGTGATTTTGCAATTTCAAAAGAATGGGACGGTCGCCGCGTATTTCTGCATTTCGAAAGTGGTTTGGCGGCAATGTACGTCTGGGTTAATGGCGAATATGTCGGTTACAGTCAGGTAACGAAAAGCCCTGCCGAATTTGACATTACGCCTTACGTCCGTCAGGGCAACAACACAGTGTCAATCGAAGGCTATCGCTGGAGCGACGGCTCGTATCTCGAAGACCAGGACTTTTGGCGTTTGTCGGGTTTCGACCGTGGAGTTTATTTGTACAGCACCGCCCAAACTCGCATTCAAGATTATTTTGCAAAAGGCGATTTAGATAATTCGTATAAAAACGGACTGTTTTCGTTAGACGTAGCTATAAAAAATTATAAGAATGACTTTTGGGCTTCTACCATTTCGATTGCCCTATTAGATGCAAATGGCAAAACCGTTTTTACTAAAACAAACCCTGTAAAAGTATCAATAAATACAGAAGCTTCCTCTTCTTTTACCCAGAAGGTTTCCGCGCCTCATTTGTGGAGCAACGAAACACCATATTTATACACATTATTAATTACATTAAAAGACAAATCAGGAAAAATAATTGAGGCAACGTCTTCAAAAATCGGTTTCCGCAAAGTTGAAATCAAAAATGCGCAATTATTGGTAAATGGCAAAGCCGTTTTGGTGCGCGGCGTAAATATTCACGAACACAATCCAATCACCGGACACGTTCAGAACGAAGAAACGATGCGCCGCGACATTGCCCTGATGAAACAGCACAATATCAACGCCGTCAGAATGAGCCACTACCCGCAAAGCACCCTTTGGTACAAACTTTGCGACGAATACGGACTTTTTCTGTGCGATGAGGCAAATATCGAATCTCACGATATGGGTGCGGAGTGGCAAAATTGGTTTGACAAATCGAAACACCCCGCTTATCTTCCGCAATGGGCTGCGGCGCACAAAGACCGCATTGTTCGTATGATGGAACGCGACAAAAATCACCCTTCGGTTATCGTTTGGAGTATGGGAAACGAATGTGGCAACGGACAGGTTTTTCACGATATGTACAAATGGCTCAAACAACGCGACAACACTCGCCCCGTGCAATTTGAGCAGGCGGGCGAAAACGAAAATACCGACATTGTTTGCCCAATGTACCCCGGAATGGAAAGTATGAAACGATATGCCGCAAAAACCGATGCAACACGTCCGTATATTATGTGCGAATATTCCCACGCAATGGGTAATAGCAACGGCAATTTTCAGGAATATTTCGACGTAATTTCCACTGCACCGCAAATGCAGGGCGGTTTTATCTGGGACTGGGTTGACCAGGGAATTGCCGCAACGGACGACAGCGGACGTAAATATTTTGCGTATGGCGGCGATATTGGCGGCTATCAATACACACACGACCAAAATTTCTGCGCCAACGGTTTGATTACGCCCGACCGCAAACCGCACCCCGCACTCGCCGAAGTGAAAAAAGTGTATCAAGATATTCTTTTTACCGCAAATGACCTGAAAAAAGGCATTATTACTGTCGAAAACCGCTTTTTATATAATGATTTGAAAAATTATAATTTCAAATGGGAATTAATCGAAAAGGGCAAAAAAGTGGACGAAGGCACGTTAGATATTACGCAGGCAGCAGGCTCTAAAAAAGACGTAGTTATTCCATTTAAACAAAATAATAGCAGTGAATATTTCTTAAATATCTTTGCATACACAAAAAATGCAACTGAAATGATTCCCGCCAATCACGAAATTGCCCGTGAACAGTTTGCTTTGCCAATACTAAATATTGCTAATAAAGAAACTTTTGAAATTACCGACACAAAAAAAGTTGAAATAGCAACAAATGACGAAAATCGCGTTGTTTTTAAATCAGAAAATGATGTTACGGCTGTTTTCAACAAAAGAACAGGACTGTTGGAAAATTATTCGTTCAAAGGCAAAAATCTGCTTTCGTCAGCACCACAACCTGACTTCTGGCGTGCGCCAACCGACAACGATTTCGGTAACGGAATGCCCGAAAAATGCGGAATTTGGCAACTCGCAGGCAAAGACCGCACTTTGGAAAGTTTTGAAATAGATGTATTTAAAAGAATTACGGTTAAATACAAATTAAACGCCGTTTCGAGTTCTTATACAGTAAGATACACTTTTGATGCAACAGATGGCTCAATCGAAATTTACGTTTGGTGGGAAGCAGGCAGAAAAGATTTGCCCGAAATACCGCGTTTCGGAATGAGAATGACCTTGCCCTCCGAATTTGACAACTTTGAATATTACGGACGCGGACCGTTGGAAAATTATTCGGACAGAAACACCGCCTCTTTTGTCGGAATTTATGGCAGCACAGTTGCCGAACAAAATTTTGACTACATTCGTCCGCAAGAAAACGGCAATCACAGCGATGTTCGCTGGCTGACATTGACAAATAAAGACGGTTTCGGGCTAAAAATCACAGGCATTGAGCCTTTGAGCGTAAAAGTTGCCCACAACCCTTGGGAAGATTTGGACTTTGGCATAAACAAGAAAAACACTCACCCAAGCGACATTACGCCGCGCAAGGAAGTCTATCTGAATGTCGATTACCTGCAACGCGGACTTGGCGGAGACGACAGTTGGGGGCGTTTGCCGCACGAGCCATATCGTTTGCTTGGCAATGCGTATGAATATAGTTACCAAATTAGTGTGGTAAAATAA
>JAITXR010000053.1 GCA_031284665.1 Paludibacter sp. | reverse complement strand
AACTTTTCAAACTACTCAAACTCTTCAAACTTCTCAAATCTTTCATTTTTCATTTTTTTTTGTTATTTTTGTCGGTCATTAATAATTCATAAAATATAATTTACTGTAATGAAAAAACTTTTATTTTTTGCTGTTCTATTTATCGCAATAGCAGTGCAGGGGCAAGTAGCCAAACAAGAAAAAGATACTTTCCGTTTTACTACCATTAAAGAAAATAAAATTACGCCGGTCAAAAATCAGGCGAGTTCGGGTACTTGCTGGAGTTTTTCGGGCATCGGACTTTACGAATCCGAACTGCTCAGAATTGGCAAACCCGAAGTTGATTTGGCTGAAATGTTTATTGTGCGCAAGTCGTATTCCGATAAAGCCGACCGCTTTGTTCGCCTTTATGGTGAAACAAATTTTACCGGTGGAGGTGCTTTTTACGATGTTACTTATGTGATGAAAAACTACGGAATACTGCCCGAAAGCGAATTGCCGGGGTTAAATTACGGTGAGGCTCTGCATCGGCACGCCGAACTTGATGCCTTGCTTGCAGCATACGTCAAAGTAATTTCTCAGCGACCAAACAAAACTATTTCTACAGCGTGGAAGACAGGTTTTGAAGGTATTTTGGATGCGTATTTGGGAAAAGTGCCAACTGAATTTACTGTTGCCGGAAAAAAATATACCCCAAAAACTTACTCCGAATCGCTCGGCTTGAACTTCGACGATTATATTTCGCTCACTTCCTTTACGCATCACCCTTATTATACAAAATTTGCAATCGAAATTCCCGATAATTGGCGGCACGACGAATCGTACAATTTACCACTCGACGAATTGATGCAAGTAATTGATAATGCAATAGATAAAGGTTATTGCGTAGGATGGGCATCGGATGTTAGCGAGCGCGGATTTACGCGAAACGGCATTGCTGTTAATCCCGAAACAAAAAAAGAAAATCTCCCCGGCAGTGACCAAGCACGTTGGCTTAACCTCTCGCAACGCGAACTCGAAGATTCAATTTATGGCAACCTTACATCGCCACCGCAAAAAGAAATGCTCGTTACGCCCGAAATTCGACAAACTGCATTTGATAATCAGGAAACTACCGACGACCACGGGATGTTAATTTTCGGGACGGCTGTTGACCAAAACGGGACTAAATATTATTTAGTGAAAAACTCTTGGGGAACTTACTCAAAATATAAAGGAATTTGGTATGTAAGTCGCTCTTTTGCAGAGTATAAAACTATAGATGCCCTTGTTCATAAAGATGCAATACCTAAAGAAATTCGCAAAAAACTTGGGATTCTATAAAATCTGCCAATAAACAAATTAATGTAAAATGTTCCCGATAGCTATCGGGAGTAGAATGTAAAATGTAGAATGAAAAAAACACTAATTAGGCAACTTCTCAAACTATTCAAATTTTTCAAACTGCTCAAACATTCAAACTGCTCAAACATTCAAACTATTCAAACGTCTCAAACATTTAAACAACATATTAAACCTTGTAAATTATGATTAAAAAAATAATTTTAGCCTTCGCTTTTCTGCTTTCTTTTGTTGCAAGTTATGCTTGTACAAACTTTTTGGCGGGCAAAAACGCCACAGTCGATGGCTCAACGCTTATCAGTTACAATGCCGATTCGTATCTGCTTTTCGGAGCGTTATATCATTATCCGGCAGCCAATTATCCGGCAGGAGCAATGCTCGATATTCGCGAATGGGATACCGGAAAGTACCTCGGAAAAATTAGTCAAGTAGAACATACCTACAATGTGATTGGAAATATCAACGAACACCAATTGGCAATAGGCGAAACTACTTTTGGCGGGCGTGAGGAACTTGTGGATTCCACAGGAATAATGGACTACGGCAGTTTGATTTACATCACTTTGCAGCGCGCCAAATCCGCTCGTGAGGCAATAAGCGTAATGACCGACCTTGTGGAAGAATACGGTTATTACAGCGAAGGAGAATCGTTCTCGATAGCCGACCCCGACGAAGTTTGGATTATGGAAATGGTGGGTAAAGGCGCAGGAAACAAAGGTGCTTTATGGGTGGCAATGCGCATTCCGGACGATTGCGTTTCGGGGCATGCTAATCAGGCGCGCATCACCACATTTCCGCTCGAGGATAAAAGTAATTGTCTTTATTCGCCCGATGTTATTGCGTTTGCTCGCGAAAAAGGATGGTTCAGCGGGAAAAATAAAGATTTCAGTTTTTCGGACACTTATGCACCGCTCGACTATTCGGGCTTGCGTATCTGCGAGGCGCGAGTTTGGAGCATTTTCCGCAAACTCAACCCCGAAATGGAACGCTATATTTCATACGTCAAAGGCGAAACAAGTGAGCGTATGCCTTTGTGGGTACAACCAACTCAAAAAGTTAGCGCACAAGACTTTAAAACTTTTATGCGCGATATGTTCGAAGGCACTGAATTTGATATGTTGCAAGGTGTGCTTGCCGGACCTTTCAAAACAAAATTGCGCCACAGCCCACTTACCTATAAGATTGATACTGTGGAATATATCCACGAACGACCTATTGCAACTCAACAAACCGGATTTACTTTTGTGGCTCAAATGCGCAGTTGGTTGCCGGCTTACATTGGCGGGATTTTGTGGTTTGGAGTGGATGATGCCGCAAGTTGCCTGTATGTGCCTGTGTATTGCTGCACCGACAAAGTGCCGCTTTGCTACGACGAACGCAACGGCAGTTTACTCGAATATTCCGCTACTTCGGCTTTTTGGATTTATAATGCGGTGGCAAATTTTGCTTATAGCAAATACTCGTTTATGATGCCAGAAATCGTGAAAGTTCAGAAAAAATGGGAAACAGATTTTAATAATCTTATTCCGGCTATCGACAAAGTGGCACTCGAATTGGGCGAACCCGAAGCACGACAATTTCTTACATCGTTCAGTAACACTCAAGCCGAAAATTCTACCGCTGCTTGGAAAAAACTTGGTGAATATCTGCTTGTAAAATATATGGATGGAAATGTGAAACGCGAAAGTAGTGATGGGAAATTTACTCAAAACGAATTTCATATTCCGCCCGGAATTATTCGCCCGGGTTATCCGCAGGAATATCTCAAAACAATTGAAAACCAACTGCAAAACTTGCGTTATAAATCGCAAGAAGAAATTAATGCGGCAGAGTAAAGACAATTTGCTAATATGCCAATAAACAATTTGCTAATTTGCCAATTAAGAAATGAAGAAATTGATAATAAATGATGAACGTGTGCAATGCGGGAAAAATAAATTAGCAATTAGTGATAAATTTGCTGCTTAAAAAAACAGAACTGAATTTTATGTCCGACAATAATACCGATATTCTAACCGACATTACTACTTCCGACTATAAATATGGTTTTACTTCCGATATTGATACGGA
>JAITXR010000359.1 GCA_031284665.1 Paludibacter sp. | reverse complement strand
TACCTTTTGCGCCACTCTCCCCTAAATTAATTCTTTTAATCTTTTCTTTTCCCCCACAATCCACACAATGTCGAGTTCTTGGAAGGCGGTGTCGGGTTGCGGAACGAGGATGCGATTATTGTCGCGTTCGATGGCTACTACCATTCCGCCGGTGCTTTCGCGTATGCCCGAAGTACGTATTGTTTTGTTTATCAGTGGATTATCTTCGTAAATACAGATTTTTTCCACCACAATATCTTCCACATCTATATCCGGTAAAATGAGATGTTGCTCGGCAAAAAATACGGTTTTGAAACTTTCCAAAATATCGTCGGAGGCAAACACGCCAATGTTGTCGAAAGGTAAAATTTTGACATTCGGACCGGGCGAGTAAATAATATATTCGCCGCGTTTTATATACACCACGTTGACATCGTATTTTTCGCGCCATTGCAATTCTTTGAGCGTGCGCCCTATATATTCTGCATTTTGCGGCGTTTCCAAGTTGGCGAGGTGCAAATCCCAATCGGTCATATTCAGGTGGCGATGGCTAATGTGGCTCATTGGCTGTTCCTGTTCGGCAGCAACAATTTCGCGTTGGTTGAGATTGAGCATAAAACGGCGTTCGATAGTTCTGTAAATCGTTTTTAGATATTTTGAAAAAATAATCAACAACAGCACAAACACAGGAATTATCACAAACACAGTTATTTTAGTGCTAAAACAACTGTCAGCCAAATAGCCGATAGCAATTATACCTAAAAGCCAGCGTACTATTTCGACAATTAACAAGCGATTACGCCCTAATTTTTCGTTTTTCAGCAATTCGCTACCGCTCATATTGTTTGGAATGCGAAACATCAATGCCCACAGAAATGGCGCACAAAGCAGTAATCCAACCGCAAGTGTGATAATATTAGGCAAAATGCCGTGCAGCGAGTTTTGCAAAATTGGCAATAAAAATGCAGTACAAACCACTATTATTGCAAAAATTAAAATACCATTAGTCAACACTGAAATCGAAATATTTTTGAGCATACGTCGGATTTCGGTTTCCGATTTTGAATTATCGGCGCGCGAAGAGTACGCAACGATAAGAGTTTGCCATTTTTGAGGAATAATTTTTTCGACAACACCATAAATTTTTTCTGAAAACTTTATCATATAAGGTGTTGTAAATGTTGTAACTACGGCAGCGCCCACAGCCACCGGAAACAGAAAATCGGAAATCACGCCCAAAGTCATTCCCAAAGTAGCCACGATAAAAGCAAATTCGCTGATTTGCGACATCGACGATGCCACTTGTACCGATTGTTTGAGCGGCTGCCCCGAAAGAATTGCGCCGATAAGCGTAAAAAGGAATTTCCCTATAATTGTAACTACTATTATCAAGATTATCAGCCATTTGTGTTCCCAAAGCAATGCCGGATTGATTAACATCCCGATTGATACAAAAAATATTGCACCAAATAAATCTTTGAGAGGTTTTAGAGAATGTTCGATGCGTTCAGCCGAAGTAGTTTCCGCTAAAATCGACCCCATAATAAATGCGCCAAGTTCTTCGGAAAACCCGACTTTGGTGGCTAAAAACACCATTGCAAAACACAACCCGACCGACAAAATAAGATATACTTCGTCGTTGAGCAGTTTTTTGGCTTTTTTCAGAAAAGTCGGAATTATGAAAATGCCCATCAAAAACCACAGCGCAAGGAAAAATCCGAGTTTGAGGATGGTAAACAACATTTCGCTGCCCTCCACTTTTTGAGTAACGGAAATAGACGACAGCATTACCATAAGTAACACAACCACAATATCTTCCACAATCAAAATGCCAATTACAGTGCGCGAAAATTGCTTGGATTTTAAGCCTAACTCCTCAAAGGCTTTGAGAATAATAATGGTGGACGAACTTGCCAGCATACCGCCCAGAAACAGCGAATTCATTAAATTCCATCCTAACATTTTGCCAATTCCAAAGCCAAGCGCAAGAGTGGCAAAAATTTTAAAAATAGCAGTAACAATAACTGTGCTGCCCTCGTGCAGCAGTTTTTTGAAACTAAATTCGAGACCCAATCCGAAGAGAAGGAATATTACGCCGATTTTTGCCCAAATTTCAATACTCTGTTTGTCGGAAACCGAAGGAGTAAAACTAAAAAATGGGCTAACAATAAATCCGGCAACTATATAGCCTAAGACAAGAGGTTGTTTTAATTTTTTGAAAATAATAGCAACAACCGCAGCGGTCATCAGAATAAGTGCGAGGTCGGGGATTAGTGGTGGTAAATGTTCCATAAAAATAAATTTTTACAAAATTACTGCTTTTTTTTGAAAAATCCAAATTAATAAACAATAAACAATGTGAAACAATATGCTAATGTGCTAATATGCCAATTAAGAAATTAAGAAATTTAGGAATGAAGAACAGTGATTAACGAAGAAGGGAGAGCGGTGTACGGTACAAGGTACAAGGAGAGGGACACAGCAGCCTCCGCCCGTCATTGCTGGCTCGACCCGCAAGCCCCCATTATTTGTCTGAACTTTGATTTTCTTGATTAAAGGATTAACAAGATAAGATGTGAAACAGTAACCGCAGCCCATTTCTTAATCATAGTAATCTTAAAAATCATATTAAAATCATTACTTGTCCCGCCAATGCGGGAGTTCAGACAAATGATGAACGATAAATGATTAATAACAAAACTACTAATCATCTAACTTCTCAAACCATTCAAACCACTCAAACTCTTCAAACTTTCCACCCATTAATCACTAATCATTGAATTTGTTTTTATCTTATTATGCAAATTTGCAAAAAAAAGAGTATTTTTGCAAACATCATTTTGTATGTATCATAAAATTTATTTATCGAATGACTTA
>JAITXR010000323.1 GCA_031284665.1 Paludibacter sp. | reverse complement strand
CCGTCATTGCGAAGGTATTCCCCGACGTATCCCGAGGTCTCCCGATTTATCGTGGATTTATCGTGGAAGCAATTCAGATGATTAACTGCTTAATTAGTAGTTTTTCCGTACACCGTTTACCTTGTTTCGTACTATCAACTCTAACAAGGTTTAAGACTCTATTAGAGTTCACTCCACACTTGCTGTAAATGATAAAAATAAATCACTATCAACCGACAAACTAAAAAAAACGTCGGTTTTTACTTTTAAATTACTGATATTTAGTTAGTTATAAGATTATTTTTGAGTTTTAGAAAACATACCACCATCAAAAAAGAGATACTTGTATTGTTGCGGGATATTATTTTTTATTATTTTTGTCGTTAAGTAACAAAATAAACAAATGAAAAAACTACTATTTACAATTATTTATTGTGTATTAATGAGTGTGCTTTCGGCGCAAAGTTTGGAAATTGAGAATTATCCTATCAAGAAAATTGATTTGCGTAACGTGAAATTGACTGATAATTTTTGGTTGATAAAAATACGGCAAATACAGCAAGTTACAATTCCCGTTGCATTTGAACGCTGCGAGGCTGAGGGGCGCTTTGAGAATTTCATTACTGCCGAAAAAGTAATTAATGGAGGCACAGGCGCAGTTCGCGGAATGATGCCGTTCGACGACACAGATGTTTACAAAATTATCGAGGGCGCATCGCTCTCGCTTGTCAGTGCGCCCGATGCCAAACTCGAAACTCAACTCGACAGATACATTGCCATTGTGGCGCGCGGGCAGGAGGCTGACGGTTATTTGACTACGTGGCGCACTATCAATCCGGCTGTTCCGCCTGCTGCGTGGGTGGGGAAGTGCAGTCGCCGTTGGGACAATCTTGCAATGAGCCACGAACTTTATAATGCAGGGCATTTGTACGAGGCAGCAGCAGCGCATTTTTACGCCACAGGAAAACGGAATTTTCTCGAAATTGCGCTGAAAAATGCCGATTTGATGGTAAAAGTTTTTGCTGCACCCGATAATTACGAAATACCCGGACATCAAATTATTGAAACCGGTCTAATAAAATTATATCTGATTACAGGCAAGAAGGATTATCTGAATTTGGCGAAAAAATTCCTCGATTTGCGCGGAACAGACGAAAATCGCACGAAACGTGGTGAGTATAGCCAAGACCACAAGCCTGTTACAGAGCAGGATGAGGTTGTCGGACACGCCGTTCGTGCAGTGTATATGTATGCCGGTATGACTGATATTGCGGCGATTTCCGGAGATGCGGGATACAAAAATGCGGTGCAAAGTCTTTGGAACAATATGGTTAATCGCAAAATGTATGTTAGCGGTGGACTTGGTGCGCTCCACGCCGGAGAGGCATTTGGCGCAAATTACGAACTGCCTAATCTGACGGCATACAACGAAACCTGTGCGGCTATCGGTGGCGTGATGTGGGCTGACCGGATGTTTCGCCTTTTTGGTGATGCCAACTATTACAATATTTTGGAACGTATGCTCTACAACGGAGTGTTATCAGGCATTTCGCTTGACGGTACTTGCTTTTTTTACCCAAATCCACTCGAATCCGATGGGCTGTACAAGTTTAATCAAGGACATTTGACTCGAGCAGGTTGGTTTGATTGTTCGTGCTGTCCAACAAATTTTATCCGTTTTTTGCCTTCGCTGCCTAATCTTATATATAATGTTGATAATCAGAGCGTGTATGTAAATCTCTTTATTGCCAACGAGGCAAAAATCCCTTTTGGCAAAACAAATATACGCATTACCCAAACTACGCATTATCCGCTCGATGCAAATATTAATATTGCCGTTAATCCCGACAAAAAAACAAACTTTACGCTGAAAATCCGAGTTCCCGATTGGGCAACAAATAATTTTCCGTCCGAACTTTATTCGTACCAAAACACTGTTTCAAAGCCAATTAAGTTATTCTTAAATGGGAAACAAATAGAAGTGGATGTTAATAATGCTTACATACAAATCAGTCGTAAATGGGCAAAAGGCGATAAGATAGACATTGAATTTCCGCTCCAAGTTCGTAAAATTGTGTCAAATCCGCTTGTAGAGGACAATCGTGGCAAAATAGCGCTTTCGTATGGTGCTTTTATTTATTGTATGGAAAGTGCGGATAACGAGAATTTGTGGGATACAGTTTTCAACTTTAAGCAATCCCATAAAACTGAAATCAATTTCAATAAAAATAAACTTGCCGGCATCAACGAAATCACATTAAACGACGGCTCGCTGACGAGGCATTTTATTCCATACTATGCGTGGTCGAACAGAGGCGCAGGGCAAATGAAAGTGTGGATGATTGATAATGATTAATGGTTAATGATAAATGGTTAATTATTTAATTATAATCGTGGTTTTGTTTATTGAGGGTTAAATCTGTGAGTATTTCAAAACTAATATGTTACAACTCTACACTTTTTATCAAAAAATAAATTTGCATATCAAATTGTTTTTGTATTTTTGTAAAAAAATAATAATATGAGAACTTTAAATGTACAAGTTTCTGATTTGGAATACAGCACTTTTGGGTTAAAAAAAGAAAATCTTTCTTTTTCTGAATTGACAGAGGCTATTGAAAAGCAAATTACTTTGCAAGCATTACAAAACAGCGTAATTATTGCTGAAAAAAATCATTTGTCGGATATGACAATGAGCGATATTTCAAAAGAAATTTCCGTAACTTTCTGAATTTCTGAAAATTACTTTCAATTTTCAAACCTCAATTCTCCTTCAATTACATCCACCTTTATTGGCTTTTGATTATTCACTTTTCCGGCAATGATTTGTTTTGATAAATCGTTCAAAACGAATCGTTGAATGCTACGTTTCACAGGGCGTGCACCGAATTGCGGGTCGTAGCCTTCTGCCGAAAG
>JAITXR010000268.1 GCA_031284665.1 Paludibacter sp. | reverse complement strand
TCGGCTGTTCTACTTGTTCCGAAACCATCGGTTTTTCAGGAACAGATACAATTTCAGGTTTGTCTTCCGATTTTGTTTCATCTACAACCTCCTCTGTTACAATCGTTTCGACTTTGTTTTGTACCACAGCCGGTTTTTCTTCTTTGATTGCTTGCGGAGCAACGTTTTCAGCAAGATTTGCAACCGTAAATTCTACTCTACGGTTTTTGTTGCGATTTTCGGGAGTATCGTTTGGCAGTAATGGTTTTGTAAAACCTACGCCTAATGTTGAAATTTTATTTGCTGAAATTCCTTTTTTCACAAGATATGATTTTACCGTTTCGGCGCGGTCTCTCGACAGTTTATTATTTGCGTCAGTAGTTCCTATATTGTCGCTATGACCGGTAATTGTCAGCATAGTCCATGTTGCGTTATTAAGTTGTACGGCAATTTGGTCGAGCAATATCATTGCTTGAGCGGTAAGTTCAGCCGAATTAAACGCAAACTCAATATTTTCAAACGATACTGATAACGATTCGCCTTGTTTTAAGTCTTTGATTTTGTTAAACTCCTGAATAGCAGATGCATCGAGTGATGATATTGTTATTGCGTTTTTGGTCGCACTACTATTGTTTGAATAAGCATTACACAAAACCATTGCACAGAGTGCTAATAATATTGTTTTTTTCATGTGTTTATTTTTATTTTAGGATTTTTCTGTTTTCTACTTCATGCAATACGCTCATTTGCTGAATGGCGACTTGATTGAGTTTGATTAGTCGTTCACATTGCGGTATATTTTCAGTCTGAACCTTGATTTTTAGGATTTTAGTGATTAACAGGATTTCAAAAATCTTATTAATCAAATAAATCTTATGAAAATCTTGGTTCTGACAAATAGCATCGGTATGAATATGATAATTGGTTTTTTCAATCCAATTCTTAACCGAAAGTATGAAACGATTAAATCCCGCTTCATTTTTAATTCCCTCGAATTCGGGGGAATTAAAACTTGGATTATACATTTCTTCCCAAATACCAATAAATTCGATTGTGTCCTTATTCCGCAACCATTTTTCAATAAGAGCCAATCCATTTTCAGTATTCTTAACCATATCTGTCAGACATATATAATCTTCTTCATTCGTGGTAATTACCGTAATTTCAGAGCCTTGCACGTTTATTTTTGCCATAATTTTTTTATTAATTGCTACGTTTTTTAATCATTCGGGTCAACTAATGGTACTAAACGAATGTAATCCAAGAAAATAAGACCCGGATAGCGGCTCGCATTGCTTGCATTTAACGCTCCGTCGCGGCAAGTGTTGGTTATAAAAATTGTTGCCTGACCATAATTTGCGCAAATCAGCGTTCCTCCCTCACCGTAAGGGTCTGCAAATAGATATGGGTCGCGCAGTACAAACAGGTTTGGTAACGAAGCAGTATTTGAGTCCAATTTTCGATAACGTATCAACTGACGTTCTTTGAGTATGCCGGCTGTATCCTGAGCGGCAAAGCAAGTGGTAGAATTGAAATTATTTTTAATTGTGCCATCGCTTTCGCGTATAAGTGCCGGCTTACCCGGTAAACTCAACAGCATTTTTTGTTGCAAAACAAGTGGAACGCGGATTGTATCGGGGTTTAGCGCAACTCGTGTATGCTCTGCGATGTCGTCGTACGACAACCAGTACATTTCATACGAGGTGGAATACATTGTTGGGTTATAACGAAGATACGAATTATAGGCGCGTGTAGGGTTGTTAAGTGTGGTGGTTACAATCGAAGGAGTGCGGGTGGCGTGTATTATCGAGTCGCCCGTCGGGTCGTAGTACGAGTATTCGTAATACCAGTTTGTGTAACCTTTGAGAGCCACATCCTTGCCGCCACTTGCATAAGAGCGATAGCGGGTTACAAATTGTTCAGCAGCATCCCAGTTCGATACAAAATCTTCGGCTTCGATTATCTGTTCTTTGATTTTATTGTGGTAGAATTTCACATCTACATTGCTCACTTTATACACAAAACCATTCGATGCTTGATAACTTTCAACAATATCGGCAGGGTTAATATCTACAAGCACATTGTCGAAATTTTCGTAACGTCCGGCAGTTTCGATTGCGGTTTTTTTCAAAATCATATCTTCTGTTATCTGTTTGATAACTTCATAATTCTGTTCGGAAATTGAATCTTGATGCAAATATTTTGCGTATTTAGTTCGCAAATTGTCGATAGCCGAGCGTTCGAGCAAAATAACGGTAAAATGGCGACGTTCGTTTTGTAAAGGGAAATTGTCAATAAAAGGGTTGCTTGTTGTCCAAATAGTATCAAACACAGGTTTGCCGTTTATATCCACGCCAATCTGAATGCTGCGTTCGCTGTCCATTACGTTTTTTTCGTTATCTTTTATAAAATTTATTTGCTCGTAACCTGTTTGCAGGAGCAGATAATCGTAGATATTAAGTCGTTCAATTATAATATTGTCGATAATATGCAGCACTCCGTTTGCACTTTGGATATTCGACTTTACAATGTTCGACCCCGAAACCGACGATATGCCGAGTGGCACATATTTACCGTTGAGCAATAGTAAACTGTCGGCAGCAAATAATCCTTTACTGTCAACATACCAAGTTAGTTGCACAATATAATTTTGCACCCAAGTTTTTAGGGCATCAATATTGCTGAGGTCGAGGTTTTGGATTGCCTCGTTTTTTGGTGCAAAAACGGTAAACGAATTGTCGCTTGTCAGCAAATCGGAATATCCGGTAAGTTCCAAAATTTGAGCAAATTTTGAAATTTCGGAAGTTTCGCCAATAATTTCGTTCAGATTTTTCCCTGTATTAGCATTGTTCAGGCGCGAAGCATCGCCCCAGCGGTCGCAGGCTGAAAACAGCACAAGTACTAATACAAGCGGTAAAAAGTGTTTAATCAGTTGTGTTTTCATATTTTAATATTAATCATTTGTTTGTTTATCTAATTAGATATTGTTTTTTTATTATTAGTTGTGTAACTTTTTTGTACCACATTTAATTTTATTTAGCACCTTGGTCTCTATTCTCAAAATACAGAATGTTTAAAATGGCAATATGTTCAGTTATAGTTTTCA
>JAITXR010000180.1 GCA_031284665.1 Paludibacter sp. | reverse complement strand
TGCTATTACAGGCGCTTCTACAATTAATTTCCTGCTTGGCGTTACCGGCGGACTTCGTTCCACAGCGTGGAATACTGCTTGGACTGGCACAGTTCCTGCTAATTCTGTTGTAAATGTTGCAAACGAAGTGGAAGATGTACTTCCCAATGGCTTTGGAATAGGTGCTGCCAATATGTTAAATACAAAATTGCATCTCGGCGAAAATGTACGTTTGTTGCAGAACTATAATGAGAGCGGAACTTTCAATGATGCAATACAAATTGGAGAATTAACAGGTGCTGCAAGCTCTTACCTTGAAGGAGGTTGGGTTGATGGTCGTGGACGTGAATGGCAAATTGGAAGTTTGAATACCGATGCAGTTTTCGATGGTGGTATTCGTGGCTATCATAAATTCACAGCAGCAACCGACACAACACCCGAAGTAATTACATCGGGCACAAGCGCAATTCGCTTGACAAAGGTAGGCACAGGAAAATGGACTGTAAATGGAGTAGTTGAACTTCCTAACAGTAGTCGTTGGACTAATACTGCAGGTACTACTTACGAAACTTATGGCTCTATCACTGTAAATGCAGGTATATTGGAACTGTCGAACAAAGTTAGATTTCCTGTAGATAACACAATTGCACATACTGTTACCGTTAAAACCGGTGCAACACTGATTTTGAAAGATTCACTTACTGCACCACGCAGTAATGCAATCACTCTAACCGTAGATACAATTGCTTTCTTTAACCCAAATAATCAATATATAGGTGCTAACAATATTGATATAAAAGGTACACTCGAAAGTGGTATATTTGCCGGTACAAATATTTCGTTTTACGATAAATCGACTGTTAAACTCAAAGTAAACACTTTTGACGACGGCGACTACGAACAAATACAGGCAGAGGGTGATATTTCAGTAATAGCAGGAGCTGTAATTGATATTACGGTTGCGACTCCTACTGCCAATAAGCCAATTCCATTGTTTGTTTCCGTTTCCGCAGATCCAACATTGGTTTGTAGAAAGGTACTTGTAAACGGCGTAGATATTACCGCCAATACCGAAGCAAATACTGCGGAAGGTTATATTTGGTTAGTTGACGTAGATGGTCTTGGTACAGGTGAATTGCTTTATGTTAGCCCAACAGGATTGAATAATCCTAATGCAGACAAAGCAATCAGCACAATTCAATACTTTGATATTATTGGTCGCCAAGTATCCGAAAACAGCAAAGGCGTTGTAATCAAACACATTATCTACGAAGACGGAACTTCGTATAACCAAAAATTATTTATCAAAGAATGATAGATAGCATAAACTAAAAAACCCTGTTAAGTTTCTCGAAACTTAACAGGGTTTTTTTTCTGCATACGGATTTGACGGATTTTGAAATCAATATATTAAATGATTATGTGCTAAACCCCGGATTTTAATCGTAAAAATTCCAAGTTAAACCCATTTTCAAAATTGCAGGTGCTATGGGATAATGGGGCATTGAATAGTAAACGCCTTCCATAAATAACTGATTTATATGATAATACTTCACGAAAAAACGTACTCGCTTTAAGTGCAGATTGGCATAAACATTCATTACCGGATAATTCCCGACTTTCATTTCCTGTTGATTAAAAAACTGTCCGGTAGCAGGCATATATTCAGGCACATAATATGCAGTGTGATAACGCAAATCCACTCCAACTTGCACGCTTAAAACCTTAAACCATTTGTCGTGAAAATACAGATTATGGTACAGCGCAAGCGTGGGCAACGGCATTACTTCGCTGTTTGAACTCACTTGATAGACAATATTGTTTTCGAGAGCAAATTTCCACAAATGAAAATCCTGTTTTAAATCGAACGATAAAATTTGTACATTTCCATTATGTTGCACCGGCAAAGCCAGAGAGTCGAAATACACGCTATTACTCACATTTTCAATACTTACGGCAGCCGAAAACAGTCGTGTCGGGATAGAAAATGTTCCGCCGATATTAGTTCTGTAAATTTTTGAAAAATTGTTTTCCCACGAAAAATGATTTGAAATATAACGTTGCAAAAATAACGATGGCTCGTCGCTGCGAATAAAACCGTTTGCCTGCAACGAAATTGTATCGCGCCACACGCGAAAACGACTTGCCAAATCGGCATTCAAACGAAAATCGCCAAGCTTATAACCTAAAAGAGCGATTTCACCAAGTATCTGATATGTAAATCCTTGTCCCTGTTCTTTTGATAATATTGCTCCAATTTTGGTGTTCGATTTCAAGGGATTTGAAACCGTATCGCGATACATAGTAGTGTCGGTAAAAGCCAAAACATCGCGTTCGCGGAAAGTAAAACGCTGAATTTCGTTTTCGGCATACACGGCAAAACCAAACTTCATAAATCGATTATATTCTTCCGCCAAACGTATCGAAATTTTGTTGGAAATATTCAGCAAACCGGCAGTGTCGCCCTTACTTAAATAAGGGTCGATAGTTTGCCGGTAAAAACCTGCGACAGGAGTATTTTCAAAATAACGCTTACTCATATTGTCGATTTTGAGCGTGTGTCCAAATTTTGTAACAGGCACAAACTCAAATTTTACGCTGTCGGTAGTATCTCTTTTCTGCCGCATAATTCCCAAACTATACTGATGAGCGTAGAAAAATTGCAAATGATTGTAAGTTGACTGCGCATCGGAATTAATTCTTATCGGAAACTTCTCGGGATAATATCCATGCAGCGGGTCTATTAAATATTTAGCATCAACCAATCCTCCGTTTTCCTTATTGTTCAAATTGTTATGCGCCACGAGCATTGTCGCATTATATCGCTCTCCCTGATAAGTGCCAAAAAACGTGGCGGTAAAACGCTTTGTACCTTGCCGGGCATATTCGCCGGTAGAATAAAGATAATCGAGAGTTGTCCCGAAATTTAGTTTTTTATTAACATTGGCAGCAAACAAAAAGGAAATTTCATTTTCCCTGTGATACAAAGTACCACCCGACAAGTATTTCAGGCTGCTGAAAGGCGTGTGAGTATTGTAAAATTTATGATTATCGATAATATCTAAATAAGGATAATAAGGAGCGGTAAAAATAAAATCGCCGACAGCCTGCCGCGCAATGTATAGTTTCGACTGCAAAGGCGAGCCAAGATTTCCATTAAAAGAATTGGCAATGCTCCAACTGTCAACATTATTTATATCCTGAAAATTGATGTGAACAGTGTCAGGTGCTACGCTGTCGTTGCGCGCCTCCGTATCGTTGTATTTCCACGACTTGACCGAAAGCGTAACTTTGTTGTTTTGCCCACAGAGCATTACCCCAAAATTCAAAAGTAATATTATTGTAAAAAAATTCTTTGACATTATATATATGCGAAAATGCCTGCAAATGTAAATAAATAATTACTAAATTAGCAATTTTGGTCTGTTATTAAAAGATAAAAATAAAAAAAATGATGTTTTTTTGAATAAAAACCTGTAAATATTTTGCAGAGAAAAAAAATAATTATAATTTTGCAGTCCTTTTCGGAAAAAGGCTTATTGAAAGTAGCAATGTTTAGAGTATATCTTTTTACACCTCGCCTGTCCGATGTAATAATTTAAAATAACAATTTATGTACGCAATCGTAGAAATTCAAGGTCAGCAGTTCAAAGCCGAAGCCGGTAAAAAACTGTTTGTCCATCACGTTGCCGAAGCCGAAAGCGGCTCTAAGGCAGAATTTGACAAAGTATTGTTAATCGACAACGACGGAACAATACAAGTAGGAACACCCACCATCGAAGGTGCAAAGGTAATCGGAGAATATGGCTCGCACATCAGAGGCGAAAAGGTAATCGTTTTTCACAAAAAACGCCGTAAAGGATACCGCAAACGTAACGGACACCGTCAGGATTTTACCGAAGTATTCGTTAAGGAAATAGTATTATAAACCTCTAAAAATTTACTAAAATGGCACATAAAAAAGGAGTCGGAAGTTCAAAAAACGGTCGCGAATCAGAAAGCAAGCGACTTGGAGTAAAAATATTTGGCGGTCAGTTTGCCAAAGCAGGTAACATTATCGTTCGCCAACGTGGCACAGTGCATAATCCCGACCGCAATATCGGAATGGGAAAAGACCATACATTATTTGCGTTGATTGATGGCACTGTTGAATTTCGTAAACGCCGCAACAATCGTTCGTACGTTTCGATAAACCCAATAATAGCAGTAGCAGATTAAAACTGCATACGGGACCCTTAGCTCAGTTGGTTAGTAGCACCTGACTCATAATCAGGGGGTCGTTGGTTCAAGCCCAACAGGGTCCACATAGAATTTTCATTAAACGTAGTTTGAAAAGTTGGTTAGTAGCATCTGACTCTCCCGATGGCTATCGGGACAGGGGGTCGTTGGTTCAAGCCCAACAGGGTCCACATAAGAATTTTCATTAAACGTAGTTTGAAAAGTTGGTTGGTAGCATCTGACTCTCCCGATGGCTATCGGGACAGGGGATGTTAGTTTAAGCCCTATAAAATTCACATAAGAACTCTTCCACTAAAGTGAGGAGTTTGCTTTTTATGACAGGATGCTATATTATTTACAGTACTATTCTGAATAAATTTTATGTTGGTGCTACACAAGACGATGTTAGTCAGCGTGTTGAGAAACATAATCTTGGAACTTATGGTAAACATAGATACACGGCAACAGTAAAAGATTGGGAACTTTTTATTTTTATTCCAACAAATGATTATGCACATGCAATAAGAATAGAAAGAAAAATTAAGGCAATGAAATCGGCTGTGTATATTCGGAATTTAGTCGCTTATCCTGAGTTGCTTGATAAGTTGGTTAGTAGCACCTGACTCTCCCGATAGCTATCGGGACAGGGGGTCGTTGGTTCAAGCCCAACAGGGTCCACATAAGAATTTTCATTAAACGTAGATATTTTTATCTACGTTTTTTGTAAAATTGAAGTACTTGAA
>JAITXR010000057.1 GCA_031284665.1 Paludibacter sp. | reverse complement strand
CGATTTCGTCTGTTTTACCTTCGCCGGCGATTAACAATTTAGCATCCGGCAGTTGTTTTGTTACTTCGATAAATGCTTTACGCAACACATCTACACCTTTGTATGGCGTTATTCTTCCCCAAAATAACACCAAATTTTTGTCCTTTTCCACATTTTTAGTTGTGTACAACAAATTTGTTTCAAAAAGTCCGAATGGCACAAAATATATTTGAGGTAACAGTTTGATTTTTAGTGCATTTCTAAAATAATCAGTTAATCGATTTAAGGAAGTTTGCGAATGTACTATTATTCCGTTTTTGTTGCGATTTCCTATTATTTTGAGAAAAATTTTTGAGCGCAAGTCGGTTTTTGTTTCGTGAGCAGTAACTTCGTGTAAAGTTTGTATTGCGATTTTTTTGCCCATCAAAAGTTGTAAATACAAGCAAATAGAATTTGTACCTATTTGGTGTATAATGTCGTAATTTTCAGATAATAAGCGATTTTTGATTGCAAAACTTACAAAAATATCTTTCCAATATTTTTTCCCCAGATTGCCATTATGAAAAAATGGAATAATTTCCACATCGCCCATATAACCAGATAGTTGTGGGTCGATTTTGTTTAGTGTCAGGCTGTCGTTGAAACCCAATTTTATATCTTGCCCCGCATAATCAATTACATAAGCGTTTGGCTTATAAATAGGGATAATGGCATAAACTTTCACGCTGTTTCCATTTTGGGCAAGATATTTTGCCAATGGCAGCGTGGTTTCGAGATATAAATTTGAAACGATGCAGATTTTCACTATTTTATATAAATTTATAGATTAGTTTTTTTCTAACTCTAATAGGGTTTAAAACCCCTGTTATGGTTTCATAACCGCAAAGTAGCGGAAGTTACACGAAGTTTTTAAAACCCTTTTACGTTTATAGCCACACAGATTAACAAACTTATAAACTACGTACTACGTAGAGACGCGGCATGACACGTCTCTACAAACAGACAATTATGAATCTTTTTATAAACAAACAATTTTTCAATTAATCATCTTAATCGTTGATGCTTTGTGGTTAACCAACACTTCGATTGCAAAACTTGTATCGACCTGTCTGTATCGGTGCGAACGAAGTGAAGGCTGTTGTTACTCACCATAATTCGCAATCCGTAATTTTTCAATTTTCAATTTTCAATTATCAATTGTCCATTTTATCTTACTCTCTCAATTTTCGCTGCGTCTAATCGGAGCAAAATAAATAGCATAACGGTAAAACTCCACAGCGACGAGCCTCCATAACTGAAAAATGGCAGCGGGATGCCAATTACCGGCATCAATCCAAGCACCATACCGATATTTACCAATATGTGAAAAAATAAAATTCCCGCAACGCAATATCCATAAATGCGATTAAAATTTTCGCGTTGGCGTTCGGCGATTTTTATTATCCGTAAAAGCAGTAATAAAAACAATATCAGAACAATTGCCGACCCTAAAAAACCATATTCTTCGCCTACGGTGCAGAAAATAAAATCGGTATCCTGTTCGGGGACGTATTTTAGTTTTGTCTGTGTGCCGTTTAGAAATCCTTTGCCCGTAAGCCCGCCCGAGCCAATGGCAATAAGCGATTGTTCGACATTATAACCTGTTTTTTTCGAGTCTTTTATCATTCCAAAAAGGACTTTAATTCTGTCTTTTTGAAATTCTTTAAGCCCGTTTTCAAAAATATAGTCGGCTGAAAAACTAAAAGCCGCAGCCCCAAGCAGCACTACAATTATAAGCCAAAATTTCCGAAAGCGCCGTATTATTTCCAACACAGCCCAATATAACGCCGCAAGCAGAATTGTGGCTATTGCTACATAATTAAAATTGAGTTTTATTTTTATATTCAGCAGAATGGCAGCAATATATACAACTGCAATTCCACCAAGTAAATACAGCGTTTCTTTGCGTTTTTGCGCCATAAAATAGCCATAAAAGGTTTGAAACAGCAACACTATACCCGATGCAAGTATCATCCCAAGCGTGCCGCCATCAGCACCAACAGGGACTAAACTGAATTTAATTACCACCACAAAAAGGACTATGAATAACAGCAGCAAAAACAAAACCATACCGTTCATTCCTTCGCGGTAAAACATCAGCAGAAAGGCGACAAACACAAGTGCCGAGCCGGTTTCTTTTTGTAAAACGATAAGAGCAAAGGGGATAAGAATAATTACGACAGGCAGAATAAATTGTTTCCATTTTTTTTGCCTGAAATTTATTGCGCTCATAATTTTTGCTAACGCCAACGAGGTTGCAATTTTGGCAAGTTCGGCAGGCTGAAAACTTACTGCGCCCAATTGAATCCACGAATGCGAGCCTTTGATATTTGGCACTATCGAAGTAGGTGCTACTATCATAAATGCTAACAAAAGTATTGTTAAAACATAAATAGGGATTGCAAAAAAATAGAATATTTTATGGTCGATAAGCAAAATAATGCCGCCGAGTGCCAATGCTGTGGCTATCCAAACTAATTGTTTGCCCGAACGCTGCTCCCAACTGAAAATCCCGTCAGGACTTTCCATATCGAAACTTGCGCCGTAAATGCTTATCCAGCCCATAATTACGAGTATGAAATAACCGACAACTGCCCAAGTGTCGAGCGAAAACTTTATTTTATTGCTACGCTTCATTCCATTAAGTTTTGTACGTTGCTGTTTGTTGTTGTTTTTACAACTTGCTCTTTGAGGGCAATGCGCTCAATTGTACCATTAATATATTGTTCGGCAAGCAGACTGAAAATTGGAGCGGCATAAGTAGAGCCAAATCCGGCATTTTCCACGACCACGCAAATTGCAATTTTCGGGTTTTCGCGTGGGGCAAATCCAACAAAAAAAGCATGCGGTTTACCGTGACTATTATCAACAGTACCGGTTTTTCCGCACATTTCTACACCTTTGAGTTTATGCCAGCGAGCCGTACCGTATTCAAATACGCGCCACATTGCTTCATTCACAACAGGAAAATATTGAGGCTCCACTTCGGTATGATGAATTTTAGCAAGCATTGTATCGTTTTTCAACAAATGCGGTGTGATATAGTACCCGCTATTAGCAATAACACTCGCAAGATTAGCCATTTGCAGCGGAGTTACCAGCACTTCGCCCTGCCCGATACTCAACGAGCGAATAGTAATTGCTCGCCAGCCGGAAGTACCGTACATTTTGTTGTAATAATTTTCGGATGGGATGTTTCCGCGCGATTGTTCAAGCACATCGCTGTCGGCAAATCGCTCGCCAAGCCCGAAACTTTTCACGGCTTTTTGCCAAACCATATATTGCAGCCTGAATTTGTCGTTGCCTTGCCCGTAGCCGTTTTTTTCAACCGTAGCCCTAAAAGCATTCCAGAAATATGGATTGCAACTTTGTTCTACCGCATTGAGCAAACCCACCGGCGAGCCGTGATGGTGAGTGCATTTTATAGGTGCGGAACTCGGTCCGTTGCAGGCAAAAAGTGTTTTTTCGCTGATGCCTCCAAGTTGCTGACACACTAAGGCTTCGAGTGTTTTGAACGATGAGCCGGGAGAGTATTGTGCTTGTGTTGCTCTGTTTATCAACGGTTTAACAGGGTCGCTGAGCAAGGCGGTATAGTTTTTTGAACGCTGCCTGCCGACAAGTAACGAAGGGTCGTAACCCGGATTTGATATCATTGCTAAAATTTCGCCTGTTGCCGGCTCGATTGCTACAATACTGCCTACTTTTCCGCGCATCAGTTCTTCGCCAAGCATTTGCAGATTGATGTCCAAAGTAAGTGTAATACTTTCGCCTGCTTTTGGCTCGGTATCTTGTTCGCCATCTTTGTATTTTCCTTTTATTCGCCCTTTTGAGTCGCGCAGGAGAATTTCAATTCCTTTGCTGCCGCGCAATGTTTTTTCGTAACTTCGCTCAATGCCATCACGCCCCGAGTAGTCGCCCATTCCGTAATAATCGTCTTTTTCAATATCTTTTTGCGACACTTCGCCAATACTGCCCAAAACGTGCGCTGCTCCGCTGTATGAGTATTCGCGCAGAGTACGATTTTGAACATAAAAACCCGGAAATTTATTTAAACGTTCCTGAAAAGTAGCAATTTCCTGATCGCTCAACTGAGTCATAAATTGTTGCGGCGTATATGACGAATATCCTCTCATTTTTTTTATTTCAACCATACGTTTTTTAAAATATACAGTGTCAATATTAAGAGCCAGACACAATTCTACGGTGTCAAGATTTTGGATTTCGCGCATAATAAGCGTTACATCATAAGCAGGTTTATCGTAAGCCAAAAGTTGTTTGTTGCGGTCGAAAATCAACCCGCGCGGGGGATATATGGTTTTTTTCAGAAATGCATTACTCTCGGCAAAGTCCTTGTATTTCGGGTCGATAACTTGCAAAAACAATAATCTTACTATAAATCCTGCTAATATTATTATCATTATAATAATTACAGTATATCTGCGATTTTGGAGTTTATCGTTTATCATAGTTACATCAATTATTTTTTATTAAACGATTGAGTACCAAGTATTAACAATATAGTTATTATTGCGCTAAGCAGTGCTTTGAGTAATACAAAACCAAAATTGGCAAACGAAAATGCTTCGAGCGTAAAAAGCAGAATATGATGAATAACTACTATTACCGATACGTAACGAATATATACGCCAACGCCCAAACTGAAAAACGAGGGTGAAGGATTAAAACCTTCGTCGATAGAGAAAAACAGTTTTATCACTCCGCTGCGGATAAAGGCAACAAAAACAGTTGCAAAAGCGTGAATACCAAGCGTACTTGAAAATATGTCGATTGTGATACCCAACATAAATGCCAAAGTTAGAGTGAGCATACGAGGCTGTTTTACCGGCTGCGAAAGCAAAAACAAAATGTAAATATAAGGATTGACAAACCCCAGAAACTGAATATTGTTAAGCACTAATACTTGAATAAGTACTAATGCAACGAAAAGCAGGATATTTTGGAGTATTTTTTGAAGCATATCTGAAGTTAATTTTGAACTGATTTTTCTAATGTTGTTTGTTCATCGAAATTGCTGTAATCAATAATTTTGACGTGGGCAAGTGTCTTAAAATCAACTGCAAGGCTTATTTTAATGGTATAATACGAGTCGCTGGGGTCAATATGGAAATCATCAACAAAGCCTATCGGAATATTTTCAGGGAAAGATGGAGTAAAACCGCTGGTAATCAGAGTATCGCCTTTCGAAAATTCAACGTGGCGTGCAATATCGTTAAGCGATGCAAAACGCGAATTTACCCCCGACCAAGTTAATGTGCCACTATAATTATTTCGCTTAAACTTGCTGCTAATCAACAGTTTAGTATTGATAATTGGAATTACTACCGAAAATTTATCTGAAACATCAATCACAATTCCCACAGCACCTTCTTCGCTTATTACGCCCATATTTTTGCGTACTCCGTCGCGCATTCCTTTGTTGAGGGTAATGTAGTTCTGCATTTTACTTGTAGAACAATTAATTACTTTTGCCGAAATGTATCTGTATGCGGTTTCGGGAGCTAAACGCAATTCGCTGGAGTCGCTTTTTTGCATCTCGAATGCTGACAGTTGGCGTTTAAGCGCGATAATTTCGTTTTTCAACTGAGTATTTTCTTCCGATAGATTTTCGTTCGAGGTTTTGAGTTTGAAAAATTCAACAACCGAGTTTCCTGTTTGATAAATACTTGCAACAACTGTATTACTCGACGAAAAAAAGTGCGCACGTTGATAACTCTGACTGCTAATTATCAGCGAAAAAGATATTATTTCAAGAATTAAAAAGAATAATACGGAGAAATATTTTAACAGAAAATTAAATAGATTACGCACATTAAGATAAGTTTAAGGTTAATTATCCAAACCGAAAATCTGCCTTTCGGCAGATAAACTTTACCCCATTCTATCGAATCAGAAACGAGAACTTATCTACATTTTTCAGCGCAATTCCCGTGCCGCGCGCCACAGCCCGCAATGGGTCTTCGGCTACATGGAAAGGGATATTGAGTTTGTCGGTAAGTCGTTTGTTCAGTCCGCGCAGCAAAGCACCGCCGCCAGCCATAAAAATTCCTTTTTTTACAATGTCGGAATAAAGTTCGGGCGGAGTGAGTTCGAGCGCATTTAAGATTGCTGCTTCGATTTTCGATACCGATTTTTCCAAGCAGTGAGCCACTTCTTGATACGAAATAGGTATTTCCATTGGCAAAGCGGTCATTTTATTTGGACCACGAACAATATAATCTTCGGGAGGGTCTTCGAGGTCGGTAGTTGCCGAGCCAACGTTAATTTTTATCAATTCGGCAGTAGGCTCACCAACTTTAATGTTGTGCATCCGGCTCATATATTCGATAATATCCTGCGTAAAATCGTCGCCGGCAATGCGAATAGATTTATCGGCTACAATTCCGCCAAGCGAAATAACGGCAATTTCGGTTGTTCCACCGCCAATATCCACTATCATACAGCCTTCGGGTGCTTCCACATCGATACCAATTCCAAGCGCAGCAGCCATTGGCTCGTGTATCATATAAACTTCGCGACCACCGGCGTGTTCCGACGAGTCGCGTACAGCACGGATTTCAACTTCGGTACTGCCCGAAGGAATGCCGATAACCATTTTTAACGACGGAGAAAATAATTGATTTTTGTGAGGTATCATTTTTATCATTCCCCGTATCATTTGTTCGGCGGCAAAAAAGTCGGCAATAACGCCGTCGCGCAATGGGCGAATAGTGCGAATGCCTTCGTTTTCGCGTCCGCGCATTTGATTTGCCTTTTCGCCGATAGCAATTAAACGGTCGGTGCGCTTGTCCAACGCCACTACCGACGGTTGGTCAACTACAATTTTTCCGTTTTGTATGATAATTGTATTGGCTGTGCCAAGGTCGATTGCAATTTCTTGTGTAAATGAAAATAGTCCCATTCGGATTTATATATTTTTAGGTAAATGTTAATTTTATTTAATGAAAAACAAAGGTACAACAATAATTTGAATATATTGACTTCATTATTTAAATATTTCGAGTGTTTAAATATTTTTTTTATTTTAATCTTTTTTAATAAACTATATTAACAATTTTTCCTTGCACCACAATTACTTTTTTAGGCTGCTTTCCTTCTGTCCATTTTAACGTTTGTTCGTTTGCCAAAGCAATTTTTTCCACTTCTTCTTTCGGCATATCGGCTGGCAATTCGATAGTAAAACGCACCTTGCCATTAAACGAAATTGGGTATTTTACGCTGCTTTCCACTAAATATTTTTCGTCGCATTCGGGGAATGTGGCATCGCAAACACTTGTGTTGTTGCCGCACAAATGGTAAACTTCTTCGGCAATGTGTGGCGCAAAGGGCGCAAGCAAAATCGAAAGTGGCTCAATAATAGCACGTTTGCTGCATTTTGCCTGCACAAGTTCGTTCACGCAAATCATAAACGCCGAAACAGATGTGTTGAACGAAAAATTTTCTATATCAAACGTGATTTTCTTAATTGTTTTATGCAGCGTTTTGAATTCTTCGGCAGTTGGTAATTCGCTGTTAATAAGCAAATTATCATCTTTGTAAATTAATCCCCAAAGACGTTTTATAAAACGATGAACGCCATCAATTCCATTTGTGTCCCAAGGTTTCGACTGCTCAATAGGTCCGAGAAACATTTCGTACAGTCGCAAAGTATCAGCACCGTAACGCTCCACAATATCGTCAGGATTAACCACATTGAACATCGATTTCGACATTTTTTCCACCGCATAACCGCAAATATACTTGTTGTCCTCCAAAATAAATTCCGCATTGGCAAACTCAGGTCGCCATTTGCGAAACGCCTCTGTATCAAGCACATCGTTCGACACGATATTCACATCAACATGAATTTCGCTGGTTTCGTATTGCTCTTTCAAGTTGTAGGAAACAAAAGTATTCGTATTTTTAACTCTGTACACAAAGTTTGAACGTCCCTGAATCATTCCCTGATTTATCAATTTTTTGAACGGCTCATCTTCGCACACCACGCCATTATCGAACAAAAATTTGTTCCAAAAGCGGCTGTAAATAAGGTGTCCGGTGGCGTGTTCCGTTCCGCCGACATACAAATCGACGTTTCGCCAATAATCGTTAGCTGTTTTCGACACAAGCGCATCGGGATTTTTTGGGTCTTCGTACCTTAAATAATACGCCGAACTACCCGCAAATCCGGGCATTGTGTTAAGTTCGAGAGGGAAACTTTGTTGAGTATTTTCTGACATAATATATTAATTTCTAATGATTTAATGTTTGTTTATATGTTTTTTTAATTTTATGAAAATGGAGGTTTTTTATGGTGTTGTTTTTGTGTTCGATTGCTGATTTATATCCATTTATTTATAATGCAAAATTTCTCCCTGCAAAATTACAACTTTTTTCCTAATTTATTGATTTTGCATTTCATTAATTTTTTTTATCAATAATCACAAAAAAATAATGATAGGGATAAGAAATTTCTTACCCCTACCATAATTTATAAAAGTGTTTATTCAATTTTTTTCGCTAATTACTTCACCATTACTTCTTTATGTGTAGTGATTTCGCCGTTTGAATAAATTGTTTTTACTATTACTACGCCATTGAACGACTGCGGTTGATGAATTTCTCTGCCATCAACAGTGAAAAAATGTTGTGAAACTATTTTGGCGTTATTTGTCGGATTATCAATTCCGGTGAGTTCAACTTGAATACTGTTTGAACTTGCACTCAATCCACCCATTTCGTTGGCAGCGCGGACGGTGTAAACACCTGCGGCTCCCATGTGAATATTGTATTGATTTTCGGTAGTTTGTGCCACAAAATTACCATCTTTGAAAATTACCCAACATAGAACATAATCACTGTTTTCCCAACTTAATTGTCCTAATTCTTCGGGAATAGCAGAGCCTACAAATGAAATTACCGGCACAGGTGCGCCTTCTGTTTGCAAGTCGGGCATCCAATTGTCCGAGCCACTCAATACATTGCGCAGTGTGTAATTGGCTGCTAATTCGTCGGTTAGCACGGTTGGTCCTGTGTATTGCGCACTTGCGTTATTTACTGTGTAAATTGTTTTTCTATTGCTGCAATCTACCGGCGAGCCGCTTTCGGTATGGCTGTTGTATTCGGCAAACAAAGCGGGAAGAGGTCCCATATTTGTCCAACCTTCGGCTGTGGGGAGTACTTTCATTGTGGTATTCAAATAAACTGCACGTGGCGAATTATTCCAAGGGCGACCTAAATAATATGTGCCATTGTTTTGCGCTGCACCGTCAATCACACAATCGTTGAACACATAACCCCAAGATGAATTTCCGTTAGGTGCAACAATCACATTTCCATTGCCATTGCGTGCCTCCAAATAAATCAAATTCCTTTGGAAGAAAACATCGCCACCGCCACAAATAAAATCTACCACGCCATGAATTTCGCAATCTTCGAGATACGAGCGCATATTATTGTTATTGGAATAATATGTATCTTGATACGAAAGCATTTTTACGTTTTTCAAAATTGTTTTATTGCCTTTGTCCTGCAAAACTACGGCACGTCCGGTTGTGTTGTTGTATGGATAATCGCTTTTCAATGTTAAATCTTGCATATAAGTATCTGTGCCGGTTATTAAAAAAATGGCTGTTTCTCCAATACCTTCTTTCGGTGGGAGATTTTTAATAATTGTTTGCCCTGCGCCTGCTCCAATAAGTGAAATTTTGCTGCGCGAAATCGGGGTAAGTATTTGTGAGCCAAAATCGTAAGTTCCTGCGGGGATAAAAATACGATAGCGTTCGCCACTGTTATTTGCGTTCGCGGCAGTGAGTGCTGCTTTGAGGTCGGCAATACTTCCGGGTTGCACTACATAATTATACTGCGCCGGAGTAACTGTCGGCTTGTCCATTGTGGTGAAAGTCAGCGGAATAGCAGTTGTCAGATAATTATCTGTAAGGTCGGCTACACTGTTTGCCGGAAGATTAAAGGAATATGTAGTATTGTAATTCAAGCCACTGTAAGCAAAACTTATGGTTTTTCCTGTTACCGAAGGCGTAAGCGTCAAAGCGCCTAATGTGGCGGTAGTTCCCGGAGCAACTTTTACTTTTTCGTCGAATGTAAGAATAATTTTGCCGCTTGCCGAAACTCCCGAAGCAGTGTTGCCGGGAATGCTCGATACAAACACCGGAGCAACACCATCGTTTGCAAGTGCTTGACTGCCAAAAATATAAATGCCCGAAAGCGCTGCACCATCATTTGTGCCTGATGAGCCTAAAACAGGCGAAGTATAATCGGGAATCCAGCGGATATAAACCACCGGAGCATTGTTAGCAGCGGCTGGCAATGTGAAAACAGAATCGTACCAGAATTTTTCCGTAGTCATATTAAATTGCCCTATTTGGGTAAAATCTGTTCCGTTGAGCGAATACTCTACTTTTTGTTTTGAATAGGTATTGTAATTGTAAAGCATCGCCGAGCGAATAGACATATCGGTAAATTCGGTGGCATTAAAACTTAATTGATAATAATATCTGTCAGCCAAATCTTTCCAGTTCACCGCTGCCGGGCGACCTTCGTATCCACCTGCTGCTACTGTCGATTTGTCGAGCCACGCGTTTGTGCTGCCGTTTTCCCGACGCAATACGAGCGCAGAAGTCTGATTGTCGGCATTGGCATAAAAATCGGCAACGCGCCCATTATTGCCTGCTACATAAAAATCCCAGCCTGCAACATAATCGGCGGCACTGTAAACGGCAGAAATATCTTTATTTTCGGTCATAGTGATGTTACGCACCGAATTTGAATTTTGATTTTCCCAATTCAAGAAAGTCAAAATCGGATTGCTCGACGCCGTAAGTTCCACTACCGTACCTGTTTCGTACATCCGATGTCCATCAACCAAAGTGCCCACAGGCGATGGCTGTAACATATAATCTTTTGCGCCGCCTTCAACCGATAAGGTTAATTCGTAAGTTGCAACGGGCGAAAAAACTGCGGTCAAAACAGTATCTTGCGAAATTGGGAAAGTAAACGGATTGTCGGTCGAAACCACAACGCCGTTCGACTGCCAAGCGGTAAAATCGTAACCAAAATTTTTGTTAGCGGTTAGCGTAATTGGCGTGTCTTGGTCGTAAATATTTCCGGCGGGTAATATTGTAATACTTCCGGCAGTTTCGGGACTTACCGAAGTGGCAAGTGTTTGCTGTGGTGCTGTGGAAGTGTAATTACCATAAATTCTCAAATCGAAAAGATAAGCATTTTGTGATGAATTGAGATTAGTAAATTTCAGTGCCACATTACTTTCGTTAATATTAACGATAACTAAAACACCTTGCGCAGGATTGGCATAACTGCTGCTTACCGAAACCCAATCGGCATCGGTGGCTGATTTTTTCCAAAGTTGAAAACCGCGACTACCGCCTGTGGCTCCGTGAATAAATTCTACTTTGGTTATCGAAGCCAAAGGCGAAAGTTCGATGTAGGGAGTTGCTGTTTTGGCTGCCATAAGCCAACCGGCAGAAGCTAAATTAAAATTAAATTTACTCTCGTCAATGCTGCCATTCGCCAATATTTCACGAAATTTGTAAACCAGCGTTTCGTTCGTAAAAGCGGTAGTTCTCGTTACCTGCGTTTCGGTGGTAGTAGAAGCAACCGAAAAGCCTTGAAAAGTTTCGTTGACAAGCAAACGCTCGTCGGCAAAAATAAAGTTGGAAATTAATCCAATGATAAAAAATAGAAATAGTTTTTTCATGATAAAAATAATTTAAATAGGTTATAAATAGAAAATACAAAGAAAACAAAAAATAAAAAAATTACAAATAAAAACGAAAAAAAAATTTTATCTTTGCCAATATTTAA
>JAITXR010000419.1 GCA_031284665.1 Paludibacter sp. | reverse complement strand
ACACTATATCAGCCGTTTTTGCTTGCGTTATGGCAATTAAATCGTCAGTTCCAATTTTAAATTGTAAGCCGCGTTGTCCGGCACTGACAAAAATGTAATCATAAAGCAGGCAAGTTTCGTCGATGCAAGTTGGAAATAGTTTTTTCATCCCTATCGGCGAACAGCCGCCCCGAATATAGCCGGTAAGTGGCAAAAGGTCTTTTTGAGCAATAAGGTCGCAACTTTTGTTCGCAAAAATTTTTGCTGCTTTTTTCAAGTTTATTTCGCAGTTTCCGGGCACTACACAAACAAAATAACCGCTTTTGTCGCCTGCTAATACAAGTGTTTTGAATACCTGCTCTATCGGCTCGCCGAGTGCAGCGGCAACGTGCGGTGCGCTTAAATCGCTTTCGTCGAATTGGTAGGCTATCAGTTCGTATTTTATTTTTGCTTGGTCGAGCAAGCGGGCGGCATTTGTTTTGTTGATTTTTGTGTCCATTATTTTGCTTTTTCCATTACTCCGATTCCAAAAAGTGCATAATCGTATTTTACAGGGTCGGCGGGGCAAAAGGAGCGTAAAACGGCGGTCAGTTCTTCCACTGCATGGCGGTCGTTTTGTGTGCGTTGCAAAAGTCCGAGCCGACGGGCAACATTACCTACGTGAACATCGAGCGGAATATATAACTGCGCGGGTGTCAGGCATTTCCAAACGCCTAAATCCACAATTCCATCGTTGCGAACAAGCCAGCGAAGTGCTAAATTTAATCGTTTTAGAGCCGATTTTTCGGCGTTGGCTGACAAAAAGCGTGAACTGTCGCTTTTGTTTGCCGATACTAATTCGTTGCGCAAAATTGCGGCTATTTGCCAAGGATTGCTGACGTTATTTTTCTGCAAAAACGTATCAATACTTTCATTATTGGCATAGATATTTTTAAAACCACGCAGCATAAAAGCCAAATCAGGCTCAAAAAAAGTGCGGTGAACGTTTGCTTTTTCGAGATTTTCGTATGTTTCGTTCATCACGTATTCGTATGGACTTTCGCCCATTCGAGCCAACATTCGCTCGGCACTGCGTAAAATCATTGAGCGTTTTCCCCAAGCAATAGTCGAAACCGTAAAAGCCACAATTTCAATATCCTGCACTCGTTCGTATCGGCGGGGAAATTGAACAGGGTCGTCGGTGATAAATGCTTTGTTGTTAATTAGTTGAACTTGTTCGTCGAGAAAATCTTTCATTGTATTTAAAGTATAGAGTATTAAGAATTGAGTATCAAGAATCAAGTATCAAGTATCAAGTATCAAGAATTAAGTATCAAGAATTAAGTATCAAGAATTAAGTATCAAGTATTAAGTATCAAGTATTAAGTATCAAGTATTAAGTGTCAAGATATGAGACAAAATTACGTCTGTAAAGACGTGGTATGCCGCGTCTCTGCGATGAACATTCAAACTTCTTTCAGCACATTAAGCACTCTTAAAATTTCGGCTACGCTCATTGCAAACGACATTCCGCCGTGTCCTTTGAAAGGTGGATTACCATCGAAAAGTTCGGGAAGTGAGCCAATGCAAAGTTCGGTCAGTTCGGCTTCAAAACCGAGTAACATTCGCTCAATAAACGATTTACCGCTTTGTTTGTAAACCCTTAAATAAGCACAGGCAAATGCTCCAAAAGTAAATGCCCAAACGGGTCCATTATGGTAATTTCGGTTTCGTTCCAACATTCCGCCAACATAATTTGGTCGGTACGAGCCGCTTTTTGGGCTGAGCGAGCGCAATCCTTTGGGCGTAAGCAGTTCTTTTGTTACAATATCCAAAACAGATTTTTGTTGCTTTTTGTCCAATGGCGAATAATGGAGCGACACGGCATAAATCATATTTGGTCGCACTTCGAGATTATTGTAACCGCCATCAACAAAATCGTAGAGATAAGTGCCGTTCCAGAAGGTTTGTACAAACGCCTCGCGAGTCATTTCTGCCTGATAATCGAACAAATCGGCTGCATGTTCGTTTTTGATACTGCGATTAAGTTCTGCTGCAAATTTCAATGCATTATACCACAAAGCGTTGATTTCCACCACATAACCTGTACGCGGAGTTATAGGATAACCGTTTTCTACAGCATTCATCCACGTTGCCGGTTTTTGTTTTCCATCTACAAACAGCAAGTCGTTGTTATGCAAAATTAATTTTGGGTGATTTTGCTTGCGAATATAAGCAATAATTTCTGAAATAATACCGGCAAAGCGTGTAGCAACATTTTCGATAGAACTTGCTGCTGCATATTGCTGAATTGCCCAAATAAACCACAGTAAAGCGTCGGGAGCATCGAGTTCCTGCAATTTATTATTTTCGGTTTTGCCTTTTAAGAAAGAATTTATTTCGTCAAGCGTAGTTTTGATAATAAGTTCAAAATAATCGTGCCTGTCGATAAGAAATGTGCATCCCGGCAAGGCTATAAACTGGTCGCGGGCGCGGGCTTTGAACCAAGGATAACCTGCAAGTAAATACGTGCGCTCGTCGGGTAAACGCTTGTAAAATTGCTGTGCGGAATTTTTTAACGTCGAAAACATATCGAGGCGTGGCTGGCGGAGTTGCAGTTCGTTTTCCCACAGTTTAAGCAATTTTCGTGGTTGAGTTTCCAATATTCCGGCTGAAAAAATCAACACATCGCCTTGTTTCATTGGCATTTCGAACGAGCCGGGGACAAGTAAATCTTCGCGATATTCGTAGCCGCGTTCTTGTTCTTTATAATACTCTATATTCTTGTACCACTGCGGATTATGAGTGTAAATGTTTGCTTTTGAAAATTGCATATACAACGATGGATAACCTTTGTACAAGCACATATTTATTCCCTGCGACGATTTTTGATACGAAGTGTCGGCTATCGAATTTTCGTGTGTCAATTCGTTGACGCTACGGAAGGCGAGAAATGGTTTAAAACGCAGTGTAGTAGGCGAATGTGCCTCGATTAAAGTGTATTTTATCAATACTCGCGGCTCAAACGAAACAAGCATACGTTCTTTTGAAAGAATAACTCCACCAACGCGATAAATAGTGCGCGAAATCACGTCGCAGTCGAATTGACGTATGTATTTATGCCCGCTTGGACTGAAATTATTGCCTTCGTAATTATGAACACCAAGGTTAAATTCGGCTCCATGCTGTATCACAGTTTCGTCGAGCGACGAAAGCAATACATGATTACTGTTGTCGAGGTCGGGCAGCGGAGTAACTAACTGACCGTGATATTTGCGTGTGTTACAGTCGATTATGGTAGTGCTGTTGAATGCACCTGCTCGGTTGGTACGGAGCATTTCTTTTGGTAACGATTTGTTGAGATTTACCAAAAGCGATTTGTCGAAATTAAGGTAACTCATTGGTATTTATGTTTTAAGGTTATTTTTTAGCCACGAATTGACAAATTTAATACTAATAAAATACATTCGTGCATTTGTATTAAATATCTTTTTAAAATTTGGCAATCAAATTTCGGTCGCCATACGCATTATCGACTCTTGCCACGTTTACCCAAAATTTATTTTCGCTGATATAATCGGCAGGAAATGCGGCTTGACGGCGACTGTACGGATGTTTCCATTCGTCGGCTGTAACTTCGTATTGCGGATGTGGCGCATTGACGAGCACGTTGTCGCTTTTATCGGCTGCACCTTGTTCTATTGCTTTTATTTCGTCGTAAATTTGCAAAAGCGAGTTGGCAAAGCGGTCGAGTTCGGCTTTCGATTCGCTTTCGGTAGGCTCTATCATTAATGTTCCGTGAACAGGAAATGATAGTGTCGGAGCGTGAAATCCGTAGTCAATCAGTCGTTTAGCAATGTCGGTTTCGGTAATTCCGGCTGTAGATTTGAAGTTGCGACATTCCAAAATCAGTTCGTGTCCAATTCGCCCTTTTTCGCCGGTGTAAACAATTTCGTACGCATTTTTGAGTTTTGCGGCTAAATAATTTGCGTTTAGAATTGCGTATTGTGTGGCTTGCGTGAGCCCTTCCTCGCCCATCATTCTAATGTATCCGTATGTAATTGCGAGTACTCCGGCACTGCCATAAGGAGCGGCTGCCACTGTGTTTTTTCCATAATTTACGGACGGGAGAAATTCTGCCAAATGTTTTTTGCAGCATACCGGTCCCACGCCCGGACCGCCACCACCGTGAGGTATGGCAAAGGTCTTGTGTAGATTGAGATGGCAAATATCTGCGCCGATTGTTGCCGGATTTGTCAGTCCAACTTGGGCGTTCATATTTGCGCCGTCTAAATATACTTGTCCACCATTATCGTGGATTGTTTGGCACATTGCTTTTACTGTGGATTCAAAAATTCCGTGCGTAGATGGATAAGTGAGCATACAGCCGAGTAGATTTTCGCGGTTTTCTTCGGCTTTTGCTTTCCAATCGGCAAAATCCACATTTCCGCCCGTATCGCATTTTATCACAACAATTTTCAGTCCGGCTTGCGCTGCCGATGCCGGATTTGTGCCGTGAGCCGATTCGGGAATAAGTACAATATCGCGAGCCGTTTCGCCTTTGGCTTCAAAATACGATTTTATGGTTATCAAACCTGTAAATTCGCCTGCTGCTCCTGAATTTGGCTGCAAAGTACAAGCATCAAAACCTGTGATTGACGAAAGATATTTTTCGGTTTCGGATATTAATTCGTTATAACCTTTGCTTTGGTTTTTTGGCGCAAATGGGTGAATACCTGTGAATTGTGCATTACTCAAAGGCAGCATTTCGGAGGCGGCATTGAGTTTCATTGTGCAAGAGCCAAGCGAAATCATTGAGTGTGCCAACGAAATATCGCGCCGTTCGAGTTTTTTGATATAACGCATCATCTCGGTTTCGCTGCGATAAATGTTGAATATTTCGTGGGTTAAATAATTACTTTTGCGTTCAAATGTTTCGTCAAACGATTGTAAACCAAGCAATTCCTTTTCGTCTTGAGCGTAAACGGCAGTATTTCCAACTGTTTCAGCCAGAATATCAATTATTGTATTTACATCATCAAGGTCGGTGGTTTCGTCGATGCTTAAACCTATTTCGCCATTTTTGTAATAATAAAAATTCACTTCGTATTCTTCGGCAATTTGCTTGAAATCATCAATCGAAATATTTTCGGGCAGATAAAATTTCAGTGTGTCGAAAAAATTATCGTTTACTTGTGTAAAACCATAAACAGGCATTAACTCGTTGATATACGTTGCAATAGAGTGAATTTTAGCGGCAATATTTTTAATTCCTTCCGCACCGTGAAATACATTGTACATTGCAGCCATTGATGCCAAAAGTGCCTGAGCGGTACAAATATTCGAAGTTGCTTTTTCGCGTTTAATATGTTGCTCGCGAGTTTGCAAAGCCATTCGCAAAGCAATTTTATCATTTGCATCGCGACTTATACCAATAATTCTACCGGGCATATCGCGTTTAAATTCGTCGCGTGTGGCAAAATATGCAGCCGACGGTCCGCCATAAAACATTGGTATTCCCCAGCGTTGAGTAGAGCCAAACACAATGTCCGCGCCCCACTCGGCAGGAGGAGTAAGCAGCGCAAGCGACAGAATATCGGCAGCCACAGCCACTCGGCAGTTGGCGGCGTGTGCATTGCCCACAAATAGCGAGTAGTCCTCAATCGTGCCATCCGAATTTGGATATTGAACGATTGCGCCAAAATGTTTGTCAGTAAATGTTTGAGTAAGATAATTTCCCGTTTCAACTTTTATTCCTTGCCCTTTGGCGCGAGTTGTGATTACGGCAAGCGAATGTTGAAAAACGTTTTGGTCAACAAAAAGCGTATCAGCACCGTTTTTCACCTGTTCGCGACTGCGGAGATTGTACATCATAGTCATTGCTTCGGCGGCAGCAGTTGCTTCGTCGAGCAACGATGCATTGGCGAGCGGCATTCCGGTAAAATCCGAAACCGCAGTTTGAAAAGCCAGCAACGCCTCAAGCCTGCCTTGCGAAATTTCCGCTTGATACGGCGTATATGAAGTGTACCAAGCCGGATTTTCGAAGATATTTCGTTGAATTACAGCGGGTGTAATCGTATCGTACCAACCACGTCCGATGTAGGAAGTGAAAAGTTGATTTTTGGCAGCAAGCGCAGTAATATGTTCGCTATAAGCCCGCTGAGTAAGTGCCGGAGGTAGTGAAATTTTATTTTTCAGTAAAATATCGGCAGGGATTGTTTGTTCGATAAGTTCGTCAAGCGAATTGGCGCCGATTGTTTTTAGCATTTCCGCTGTATCGTTTTGCGAAATGCCTATGTGTCTGAATTTCAGGAAATCGTTCATTATATTAATTAGATTTGAATTTGTCAGCAAAATTACAGAAAATAAATTGAAAAAAGTTTATAAAATTTATAAAGTTGGAAAGTTTTTAAAGTTTGTAAAAAGAGAAGTTACAGAAGTTAAGAAGTTATAGAAGTTATGGGGAGATGCAAACCCATAGTTGATGCCAAAGTGTAGAAAAAACGTTTATTTGTTACTTACAATAATTTTATCTGACTTTAAATCATATTTAATATGTTTTCCAATGGCGGGCGAATACACCGAAAATTCATTTATTTTATATAGAGGTGCATACAGCATAAATGTTGCAATCTCAGTTGCAGTTATTAATGGTGTTGTCCGTAAATGACTATGAGTCTGACTTCTAACTTTTTTACCTTCCATTTGTGTTGGAAGACTAATCAGGCGAGAATGAAATTTTTGCCACGAAGTAATTTCTCCATTGTCGTCAGCAAAAAAAAGATAATCATTCCCAAAAGGAATTACTTTTGACTGCGAAGTTCCTGTAAGCACATACATTTTATAACCATCTTCACAAGGTATTAAATCTAAATTCAAATTATATCCATTTGGAACATCTAACTCATACTCCGAAGAAGATAATTGACTTACAATATTGTCATAAATTTTAATAAGATTTTTTTCTTTACCCGAAAATTCTCTTTTATCTCTTATTGAAAATTCGGGTAAATTGTCGGAATAAAAAAATACAGCGGCACATTCTTTTCTGTCTTTTGACAAAACGATAGTTTTTAGTCCTTTTTCATCTTCATACGTTAAATAACCTCCGTAATTTTTTTTGAGCGTTTTGTTTGACATAACATAATCACCTGTTTTCCACGCTGCTTGTTCGTACTTAAAAAGCAAATGTGCTTCCTGCAAAATGGAATCCATTTTAACTTCCAATTCTACTTTTGAATACTCAATATCTTGAGCATTAATGCAATTAAATATTGAAATAATTGCGACAAATACAAATAAAATTAATTTTTTCATTGTTGTTATTTTTTAATTATTAATGCTAATCAAGGGTTGAATATTCAGTCCCGATAGTTATCGGGAAGTAGAAAAAGTATAGTTATTACGTTTAGCGTGCCGCAGGTACGCGATATGTTTTAGTTTTAT
>JAITXR010000329.1 GCA_031284665.1 Paludibacter sp. | reverse complement strand
TGTAAATTTCGTCGTAACTGATTGTGTCAAACTTAGTAGCAGTGGGGTCTTTTTCAGGGTCGGCGGTATAAATTCCATCCACGCGCGTACCTTTAAGCATCACATCAGCCTCAATTTCGATTGCGCGGAGTGTAGAGCCGGTGTCGGTTGTAAAATATGGATTGCCTGTACCGCCCGAAATTATTACTACATAGCCGTTTTCGAGATATTCAACGGCTTTTTGTTTGCTGTAAAATTCGCCAATCGGCTCCATTCTGATAGCCGTCAATACTCGCGATTTTACGCCTGCCGCCTGCAATGCCTGATTGAGGGCAAGGGAATTAATCACAGTAGCCAACATCCCCATTTGGTCGCCCTGCACACGGTCGAAACCCTGCGCTGCTCCCTGTAACCCACGAAAAATATTGCCACCTCCGATTACTATTCCAATTTGCACGCCCAGAGAAGATATTTCGGCAATTTGAGTAGCATATTGAGTAAGTCGTTGCGGGTCGATGCCGTAGTTTTGGTCGCCCATAAGCGATTCGCCGCTTAATTTTAATAATATACGTTGAAATTTTGACATATTTTTTTTAATAAAAAGTTAAGAATATAAACAATGTTTGGGTTATTAACAAATACAAAAATAATTTTTATTGGCTGCTTAAGCAAATTATTATAGACATTTCAACGACTCAACAAGCATTTTATTTTCATTGGCTGTTCCAACTGTTATTCGCAAACAGTTTTCGCACAGCGCGTTGTGGCTTTGATTGCTAACAATTATGCGTTTTTTTACTAAAAAATTATAAGCCGCTTTGGCATCTATCACTTTGATTAACACAAAATTAGCATCAGTAGGATAAACTCTTTCAACAATTCGGATTTTTTCGAGTGCCGAGACAAGTTTTTTTCGCTCTGCCAAAATTTCGCGCACCCACGCATCTTTTTGCATCGAATTTTCTAACGCCAAACTTGCTTGATGCTGTGTTAATAAATTTACATTATAAGGATATTTTACCTTATTGAGATACGCAATTATTTCTGCTGCCGCAAACGCCGTTCCCAGACGAATAGCGGCATTGGCAAAGGCTTTTGAGAATGTTTGCAACACCACAAGGTTTGGAAAAGTGGCTAAATGAGAAATAAAACTGTCGTGTTGCGAAAAATCGATATACGCCTCGTCGATAACCACAATTCCGCGAAACCAGTCCAGAATTTTTATTATTTCGCTGTAATTAAGCGTGTTACCACTTGGATTATTAGGCGAGCAAAGCCAAATAATTTTGGTGTTCACATTAGTTGCATCCATAATCTGATAGGCTTCGATGTCGAAATTGGAGTTCAAACACACGCGCCGATATTCCACATTATTTATTGCGGCACTGTGAGCATAACTTTCGCAAGTTGGCTCAATCGCCACAACATTATCTTTTGTAGGCTCGCAAAACACCCTGTAAAGCAAATCGATTATTTCAATACTGCCATTTCCCAAAAATATATTCTCGGCTGGCACTTTTTTGTATTCCGAAATGTCGTTTTTCAGGTTTTTTTGCAAACTGTCGGGGTAACGATTAAAGGGCGTATTAAAAGGATTCTCATTTTCGTCGAGAAGGATATTTGTGTTTAGGCTCAATTCGCTACGTGCGGTCGAATATGACTTTAACGATAATATGTTTTGGCGTACTAAACTGTTAATTTCCATAATAATATTCTATCTTCTTTCGATTTCGGGCTTAATTATTTCCTCGTCAATCCGAACTTTCACCGCATTACATCGCGCTGCAAAACCCTCAGTTTCAGCCATTAGCATCGCCGCATTTGCGATATTCGAAAGCCCGGCGCGGGTTAAATGCTGAAATGTAAGTTTACGAAAAAAACTGTCGATATTGACGCCGCTATACGCTTTTGACAATGAGTCGGCAGGCAAAAAATGATTTGTACCCGACACATAATATCCCGCGCTGATGGGCGAATAATTTCCCAGATAAGCCGAGCCGGCATTCACAATTCCTTCGGCAACCCCTTTATAATATTGTGTGGCAATAATCAAATGTTCAGGCGCATATAAATTTGTAAATTCAACCGCCTGTTCAATGGTTTTGACAACTATTATTTTGCTGTTTTCCAATGATTTACGAGCAATTTCTTTTTGTGGCAGTTTCTCAATCTGCATTTCAATTTGTTCAAGCACAGGAGTAATAATATCTTCGTCGGTTGTAAGTAAAATTACTTGATTATCAGCGCATTGCTCACATTGTGCAAGCAAATCGGCAGCCACAAACTCAGGATGAGCAGTTTTGTCGGCAAGCACTTCCAAACCTGAAAATCCGCTTGGCAAATCAATCGCAGTTCCTTGTAAATAAACAAGTTGCTTTGCGGCATTAATCAGATGATTTCCTTGTCCAAAAATTTTGTAAACCTTTGGTACTGACTCAGTTCCGTAAGCCATTGCAGCAATTGCTTGCGCACCGCCAATTTTGAAAACTCGTTTCACTCCCGATATTTTCGCAGCATAAAGAATTGCCGGATGAATTTTCCCTTGTTCGTCGGGCGGAGTGCAAAGTATAATTTCCTTACATTCAGCAATTTGCGCCGGTATAGCGAGCATCAACACCGCTGAAAATGAAGGTGCAGAGCCACCCGGAACGTACAAACCAACTTTTTCGATTGCTATTGATTTTTGAGTACAAAACACTTCGGGCGATGTTTCAACTTCAACAGTATTAGGCATTTGCGCAAGATGGAACTTCCAGATATTGCGCCGTGCCATTTCGATTGCTTGCTTTAATTGTAGCGGAACATCGTTTCCCGATTGCGCAATTTCACTTTCGCTAACTTCGATTGACGATAGTTTTACTTTGTCAACTTCCTCTGTTAACCTTAAAAGAGCCTTATCACCTTGTTCTTTAACTTCTTGAATAACAGGCAAAACAAGCGAAAAAACCTTTTCTGTTGCGACTATTGGTCGCTCAACTATTTCGTGCCAATCGTGGCGTTCAGGATATTTTATTATTTTCATTTTTGTAACACGTACAATTTATTAAATTTTTCCCAACAATTATTTAGCGATTCAATCGATGGCAATACAATATTTGCTCCATTTGCGCTTAAATCTTCATCCTTGAGTATGCCTGTATTTACAGCGATAGTAAACAGCCCGGCGGCATTTGCCGATTTTACTCCGAGAGGCGCATTTTCGACCACACACACCTGCCAACGTTGCAATCCCGATTTTTGCAGAGCCATTAAATACGGCTCCGGCGACGGTTTTCCTTCTATAACATCAAATGCAGTTACCATCCGCTCAGGAACAAAAATATCCGGAAAACTTGCATTTAAATTATCAAGTAAAGTGGCTGTTCCTGAGCCTGTTACCAAATAAATTTCTATACCTCGCCGTTTTATTTTGGTTAACAATTCGTGTGCAAATGGCATTGGAAACACTTCGCCTAAATCTTCAAAATAACGGGTTTTGGCACTGTAAATTTTCTGTTTTTCGCTTTCTGTAGCGTCGCGCCCCAACGTACGCTGAAAAGCCCCGTCGATGGTGGAACTGCCGGTGCGCCCTTCGTGAAGATACGCCTCATAGAGCGAAAAATCTATGTTGATTTCGCTCATTGCCTTTACCCACGCTTGAGCGTGATGAGGCATCGAATCGAAAAGAACGCCATCCATATCAAAAAAAACTGCTTGGACATCAAAATGAGGAAAATTGTTTTGCTCAATGTACTGTTTTACTGCTTTACTAAACATCGGAATAAAAATTTTTGGCAAAGATAGAAAATTTTGGCTTTATTTTTTCCTATTCTCAAAAAAATCATTAATTTTGCGGTCGTGTTTGAAAAATCGGGATGTGGCGCAGTTGGTAGCGTGCTACGTTCGGGACGTAGAGGTCGCAGGTTCGAATCTTGTCATCCCGACTTTTAAAGTCGTAAATTGCTTATAATCATAAGGTTATAGGCAATTTATGTTTTTTGTTAGTATTGAATTTTAGGTTATTAAAAGTATGATTATCAGTGTTTTAGAAGGTCAAAAAGCAGACAGTCTGGAAATTTCCAGACAAAAAACAACTGTAAATAACTAAAAATCAAGAGTTGAAACTTGACTGTGTTTATGTGCCGTTAGGCACTTCATATTGGTAGAAAAGTATTGTCATTATGTTTGCGTGCCGTAGGTACGTAATATATGATTTATTTTCATGTTGCGTACCTACGGCACGCTTGTCGGTTTTGTACATTTATTTCTACCAATATATTGTCCCTAACGGGACTACCTATTTAACTAAAAAATCAAAAAAGGTTTTTGTCTATTGTCCTTCCTCATTGCCCAACTGTTGCTTGTTTATATTCTGCCAATTTTAAATAATACCCCGTCATAGCCTCTGTATATTGGTCGTGGCTTTGTTGCAGCAGGTTTTGGGCTTCGAGCAGGTCGGAAATTGTGGTTATGCCGGCATTGTAATTGTCGTTGCTGATTTCCAGATTTGTTTCGGCATACACAATTGACTTTTGCGAAAGCAATATTTGTTGAT
>JAITXR010000390.1 GCA_031284665.1 Paludibacter sp. | reverse complement strand
ATTTACGATGATTTGTAGAGACGCGGCATGCCACGTCTCTACGATAAACCGCGCAACATTCCCGCATCCCGCCATCCGGAAAATCCCAAAATTATCGGAAAATTCAGACAAAGAAAACAATAAAAGAAATTTTTTGAACACAAAGGCACAAAGAATAGTGATTAATGTATGCAATGCGGGACTCTGTTAGGTATGTAATATGTATTTGTTTTTTGTAGCGTACCCCGACACGTCGGGACAGGCTCTAACGGAACTGCCTGTTTAACTCTTGATTTGCATAATTAATATATTTTCTTGATTTTTTATTAGCAAATTGCGTTATTAGCAAATATTTTATTGTTTGTCAACTAAAAAATTTTAGTATATTTGCAAACCGAATAAGCATCTAATCATATAATGAATATTTATCCAAATCAAATTATCGAAGTTCTGCGCAATGTTCGCTATCCGGGAACAGGCAAGGACATAGTATCGATGGGTATGCTTGCCGACGATATTCGCATCGAGGGGCAAAAAGTAAGTTTCTCGATAATTTTCGACAAGCAGCGCGACCCTTTTGAAAAATCGCTTGTAAAAGCCGCCGAAACAGCGATATTAACTTTCGTTGGGCAAGATGTTGATATTAAAGGCAATATTACTGTTCAGCATAAAGTTGCAGCGCCTGTAAAAACCGAAGAAATTCTTCCGCAAGTTAAAAACATAATTGCGGTTTTTTCGGGTAAAGGCGGAGTTGGTAAATCGACAGTAGCGGCAAATCTGGCAATATCGCTGGCTGCGCTTGGTTACAAAACAGGCTTGCTCGATGCCGATATTTATGGTCCGTCGCAACCAAAAATGTTCGGAGTGGAAAACGAACATCCGACAGGCGTTGAAATAAACGGAAAAACGCTAATCAACCCGCTCGAAAAATATGGTGTAAAAATGCTTTCGATAGGATTTTTTACCGATAGCAAAAATGCACTTGTCTGGCGCGGAGCAATGGCAAGCAATGCTGTAAAACAACTTATTACAGAAGGAAATTGGGGGGAACTCGATTATTTTATTATCGACTTGCCACCGGGTACAGGCGATATTCAATTAACTCTGGTTCAGACACTTGGATTGACCGGAGCAATAGTAGTTACAACTCCTCAGCAAGTGGCTTTGGCGGATGCGATACGTGGAATAAATATGTTTCGCAACGAAAAAATAAATGTTCCGATACTTGGATTAGTGGAAAATATGGCGTGGTTTACACCGGCAGAATTGCCCGACAAACGTTACTATATTTTCGGAAAAGAAGGCGGCAAACTGTTGGCTCAAACAGAAAATATTCCTCTTTTGGCTCAAATTCCGCTTGTGCAAAGCATTTGCGAAAATTCGGATACAGGACAACCTTCGGCTTGTAACTCGCAGAGTATAAGCGGAATGGTTTTTTTAGAACTTGCTAAAAAAATAATTGATGGCAAAAAAACATAAATATCATTTTAATAACGAGTCGCTCAATTACGAACCGATACGCCATAACTTTGCCTATTACGCAAAGCAAGTTTTGGTGCATTTGTTTTCGGGAGTTTCGCTTGGAGTAATATTTTTTATTGTTTTTGAAATATTTCTCGAATCACCTCAGGAAAAGCAACTTGCGGTCGAAAAATCGCGTGTGCAGGCGCAATACAAAGTCCTCGAGCGGCAATTGGAAGATGTGCAAAGCGTGTTACTCGACCTTGAGCAGCGCGATAACAATCTCTATCGTGTCATTTTGCAAGCCGAGCCTATCCCCGACCTCGTTCGCCGCTCGATAATACGCGACAACGATTATTACAAGCAAATGTTGTCAATGACCAACTCCCAAATCACTGTTGCCACAACGCAAAAAATGGAGGAAATTCGCAAACAACTGTATGTTCAATCCAAATCGTACAATAATCTTGTGGAATTATTTAAGGATAGAGAAAATATGCTCGAATGTATTCCTGCCATCCAACCTGTTCTGAATAAAGACCTTACGCGGATGGCATCGGGTTACGGCTACCGAATGCATCCGGTTTATCATATTCAAAAATTTCACGAAGGAATGGATTTTTCATCACCCACCGGCACCGAAATTTATGCTACCGGCAATGGCGTGGTTGTGCTTTCGGATTGGAAACAGGGTTACGGTAATTGCATCGAAATAAATCACGGTTATGGCTATCTTACTCGTTATGCGCATCTTAGCAAAATAAATGTACGCAATGGGCAAAAAGTTAAACGTGGCGATGTGATTGGTTTAGTGGGTAATACCGGTTTGTCGGTAGGTCCGCATTTGCACTACGAAGTCCATTTGCGCGACAAAGTGATGAATCCAATGAACTATTATTTTATCGACCTTTCGCTGGACGAATACGACCGAATGGTGCAAATGAGTAATAATATGGGCAAAACACTTGATTAACAATGGCTGCAATAGGAATATTCGACTCGGGTTATGGTGGATTGACAATTTTGGACAGTATCCGCCAAAAATTGCCTCAATACGATTACGTTTATCTTGGCGATAACGCCCGTGCGCCTTACGGAACTCGCTCTTTCGAAGTTGTGTATCGTTATACTTTGCAATGCGTCCGCAAATTATTTGAATTTGATTGCCCATTAATTATTTTGGCTTGCAACACAGCCTCGGCAAAGGCTTTGCGCAGTATTCAACAAAACGATTTGCCAAAAATTGCACCACAAAACCGAGTGCTTGGCGTAATTCGCCCTACTGTGGAAGCGGTTGATAAATTGACAAAAACCCGAAGTGTGGGGCTGTTGGCTACTTCCGGCACTGTACAGTCAAATTCTTATCCGCTCGAAATTAAAAAACTTTATCCCGACATTTCGATTACTTCGCAGGCTTGCCCAATGTGGGTGCCATTAGTCGAAAATAACGAGTTTACAAACTCCGGTGCTGAATTTTTTATTGAAAAAGACTTGAAAAATTTACTTGCTGCCGATACTAATATTGATGCCATAATGCTTGGTTGCACCCACTATCCGCTGCTATTGCCGTTAATCGAAAAATTTGTTTCACCAAAAATTAATATTATATCGCAAGGCAAAATTGTAGCCGAGTCGCTTAACGATTATTTGCAGCGACATCCTGAAATCGACAAGCGCTTATCCCGAAACTCTACCGTTCAATTTTATACCAGCGAACAGGACACAAAGTTTTCACAATCAGCCTCGCTTTTTCTTAATCAAGATATTGTTGCTCAGCATATTGAAATGTAGATTAGTGATTAAATTACTAATGTAATATGTAGAATGTAAAATGTAAAATGTAAAATGACAAAAACTACTAATTAGGTAACTTTTCAAACTTTTCAAACTGCTCAAACCACTCAAACCACTCAAACTATTCAAACTCTTCAAACCATTCAAATTTTTCAAACTCTTCAAACTTCTTAATCTATAATAACTCCAAAAATAAA
>JAITXR010000174.1 GCA_031284665.1 Paludibacter sp. | reverse complement strand
CAACAAAATAATCCAACGGGGGAGATAACGCATAGTTTCAAGATGCGAAAAAATATCAGTTTTCCCTAAAAAATCTACTTTCTTCATTCTTTTCAAATAACGGTTTTGAAATAATCTATTGTTTTCACTAATCCTTTGTTCAGTGGCACTTTCGGCTCCCAATCGAGTAGCGATTTGGCAATCGAAATATCAGGTTTACGCTGTCGCGGGTCGTCAGCAGGCAGTGGACAAAAAGTGATTTTTGAACGCGAGCCGGTAATGTCAATAATTTGTTGCGCAAGTTCGAGCATTGTAAATTCACCCGGATTGCCTATGTTTACAGGTCCCGTAACATCATCAGCAGTAGCCATCATTCGCTGCATAGCCTCTACTAAATCGTCAACATACTGAAAACTGCGGGTCTGAGTTCCATCTCCAAAAATTGTAATATCCTTATTTTGAAGGGCTTGAACAATAAAGTTAGACACCACTCGTCCGTCGTTTGGATGCATTCGTGGTCCGTAAGTATTAAAAATGCGGATAATTTTCACTTTTACGCCATTCATTCGATGGTAGTCCATAAAAAGTGTTTCGGCACAACGTTTTCCTTCGTCGTAACACGAGCGCACGCCGATTGGGTTTACATTTCCCCAATAACTTTCCACTTGCGGATGAACAATTGGGTCGCCGTAAACTTCGCTGGTGGAGGCTTGCAGAATTTTGGCTTTGATACGCTTTGCTAAACCCAGCATATTGATTGCACCCGACACCGAAGTTTTAACTGTCTGAATGGCATCGTGCTGATAATGAATGGGCGAGGCAGGGCAAGCAAGATTATAAATCTCATCAACCTCTACATAGTATGGGAAACAAACATCGTGGCGAACGGACTCGAAATAAGGATGATTTAATAAATGAGCAATATTGCGTTTGCTACCGGTAAAATAATTATCAACGCAAAGTACTTCATTGCCTTTGGCGAGCAACGCTTCGCATAAGTGCGAGCCAATAAAACCTGCTCCGCCTGTAACTAATATTTTTTTCATTTGGTCTTTTTTTCAATTTGCGTGCAAAGATATAAAAAATTATTCTATTGTAATTCGTTCGTAAGGTCTATTCCCAAAATACGATGCAATTTGCGGCAAACCGCTTAAACGCATTTCTTTTGTGGCAAATGACAAAATTTTGTCGGCTTTGGAGAGCAAAAACAAATCGAGAAAAGTTTTCAGGTGCGTTTCAAAACTACTGTCATTAGTATTATCGCAATGAGTAATCGTACCTTCGGCAACGTGCACAAAATCGAATTTTGCCGCCTCGTTTAAAAACGTAATGCTGTCGGAGCAAACGAAAAAACTCTTATAATCAGCATTTTGCTGCCGTACCGACAATAATAATCCTATACATTTGTCTATTAACGTTTTACGTTCGGTTTCGTTGAGCGTAATTCCATATTCGTTAAAATCGCCAAGCAAAGACATAAATCTGAAATGCAATGCAATATATTTACCTCCAATTCGAGTTAAATAATAATCAATATTGTGCTGCAAAGTGTCGCTTGGACGAAAAAGTTCGTTAAACGACTCTCCAAAATTATTATGATACGAATACCACGAGTTTGTATAAAAATGTATCTGCTTGTTTTTTACCGACTTAATTTTTTTATAAATCACGTCATCAATCTTGATAAACGAATCGAGCAAAAAATAACAAAACGGAATGGAATCAGTTTTATTATACGAAATTTCATCACTGCCGTCGAGCCAATTATATTTATTTGGCTGCAAATAATCCTGCAAACGAAAAGGGTGAACAAAATGTATGGCAAACTTCACATTTGCTCGTTTACATTCCTGATACACAGTTACTAAACCGCGCAAACGGTCGGCTAATCCAAAATGATTGATTTTACCATTACAAACAAAATAAACAATTTTTTCGGTGTTTTGTGCTTTTGGGCAATCGTTGTGATACTCTGCATTTAGCCTTGTAATCAAATTACGATTGAGTTTTTTGTAACGCAAAATATTCCCGCGATATTCTCGCCGATATTTTGCTATTATAGAAAGTATATGCTGTTTCAGGTTTTTCATTCAAATGTTATTTGTGTTTTTATATAAAAAAAATCCTGATTTCTGTGTCTTTTGACCCCAAATTATTACATTTCATTGTGGGTCATTAAGAAGGTATGGCGGGCTATTTTATTATATTTTCTGCTTGATAGCAAGATAATTATTAAGGTTTAACACCTGAATATTTTTAAAAAATTTAAATCCTTTTTTGTCATCAGTTATAAAATAATAACATTTAGCCTTTGCCCCTATCTGATATTGAATATTATCTTCCATATCATTTCCTATGCTGGGAAAAGAATTTTGAATATCGGTTTCAGAAAATGGCAAAATATTGATTTTTAACAGCTCGTTTTTAATGATTTTAATGATTCTTTCTTTTGATAATTTTTGCCTGCTCCCTTTTGTCTTTTGCAAAGTAGAAATCATTGTACCAACACAAAAAGCAGAAGTAAAAAGTTTTCTTCCTTGCAGTTTTAGCAGATAATCCAAACATTCCATTGCTTTTGGTTTTTGTCCTGAAAAAGCATAAATCAAAATATTTGTATCAATAAAAATGTGATGTTTATACATATTTTTTACAATAAAATTGTATTATATTTTTTCCTTTCGACAGGTGACAATAATGTTAAATGGTCTGCAATCCATTCGTTTACAGCAAATTCTATCAACTGTTTACGAGAGAAACCAACCTTTTTCATTAAAGTGTTTTCTAAATCTTCCTGCAATTTTTTTGCCTCATTTACTACTTCTTTTTTTTCTATTGTTTCCATAATAATTGTGTGTTGAATATTTTACGTTGCAAATATACTAAAAAAGTTAGAAAATAGAAAGTGTGGAGTTTCCATTATTTCTGCAAAATATTAATTCTAACGAAATTATTAGATGCTAAACATCACGCAACAGGTTAATCACTAATCACTTATAATTAATCACTATTAAAAAATATCTCTTTCAAATTCCACATTTCCCACCAGCGAGGCGCAATACGGAAAACCGCTATACAAAGCCATTCTGCCGGTTGTAAGAGCAATTACTCGGTCGGATTTTGAGATAAGATAAAAATCCAAAAATGTTTTCAAATGCGCATTAAAGTCGCTATCGTCAGTATTTCCACTATGAATAATTGCACCATCTACAACATAGACAAAGGGAAATTTGCGGGCTGCGGCAATAAATTTCTCGCTGTCGGAACAAACCAGAAATTTTTTGCAATCCGCAAAACGCTCTTTTAGCCTGAGCATTTCCGCCAAACATTTTTCAATAAGTTCTTCACGCTCTTTTTCACTCTGCAAAGCCACGCCGTAAACTTCGTTAAAATCGTCCAAAAGTTTATAAAATCGGAAATGCAAAGCAATGTAATTACTCCCAATTTGTTGTGTTTCAGTGTCAATTAATTTTTGCAGCGTTTGGCTCGGTTTGAATAATTCATTAAAATTTGTTGCAAAATCGTATTTATAAGAATTATTAGAATTAGTATAATAATGTATTTGCTTGAATTTCAATCTTTTAATTTGCCTGTAAAATTTATCTGCAAATGGCAAATATGGCGAACACTGATGGTAAACAATTGGAATTGAATCGTGAGTGTTATACAAAATATCCGCATTGTCAATTTCCCAATCGTAGGTATTTGGCAATAAATAATTATGAAGGTCGAAAGGATGCGAAAAGTTAATTCTAAACTTCACATTTGCTCGTTTACACGCCTGATACACAGTTACTAAGCCACGTAATCGGTCGGCTAATCCACCGTGATATATTTTGCCATCGCACATAAATATAACGGTTTTTTGCCCCTTATTTTCGCCTGCCGATTTATCACAATACGTAGCCAAAATCTGCTTGCGGTTTATGTTGTCCACTTTTAAGCCTTTGACGGCTCCTCTAATTCTATTGCGAACAAGATAATATATGTATGAAGGCGATAATGACATTTTTTATTTATTT
>JAITXR010000266.1 GCA_031284665.1 Paludibacter sp. | reverse complement strand
ATATCCTTCTGCCGCTGTTCTTCCCACCATATATCTTTGTGTTTTTTTGTCGCCCACTACTTCTGTACCGGAACGGCTTACTTTATATCCTCCATTATAGCAATCACAATATGTTACATAACGGAAATTTTTATCAAGAACACATCTTTCTGTTATCTTATCACTACTCAACAGCAAACCATACGAATACCAAGGAGAATATCCTTTTTGAGGAATTGTATCTGAATAAGAGAATTTTATTGAATACTGTAAAATCCGGTGAAATGTGTTTTTGTCAACAGTGTGATGTACTTCGAATATTGAGATGTGAGTATATGTGTCATTAGCACCTTTATTAGTGGATATTTTTATTGCAGGAAAAGGTTTATCAGAAGATGAACTTCTATAAATATATGTTACACTTTGTATAGGAGAACAGGAAACTAAAGCCTGTAAGAAACAAATAAAAATGATTCCTATTATTATTTTATTTTTTTTCATTTGCCGTATTTATAGAATTAATATTAAAAATAGAAGGTTTAGTTATCATTATTGGGAATGGTATTGGCTTATTATCTCGTATGGTAAAGCCATACGCCCCTGTTTGGCGCAATTTTGCAACTTGTGCCCATAATAATTGCAGTTTTTACTACACAAATTCAGTCCAAGTTAAAGAATTTATCCCGAGGTGTCGGGACTTGAACTAACAGATATTCTCATAGTTTTACCATCTCAATACTTGATACTCAATACTTGATACTTATTTCAAATAATATTCTCGCATAAAGTCAAAATAAGTATTCATTTCGTTTTTTTGCATCATAATATTCAGATTGTTTTGAGTTCCGAGCAAATTACGATAGTTGGCTTTGGATAGTGCGGCAAACACTGCTCTTTCTTTGACAATGCGCTGCAAATACGATTTTGCGGAATTGGAATCGGCAAAACTGCCGATAATGATAATTTGCTGATTACCAACTTTTTCGAGATTGGCGTTTAAATTTAGCATCGAGTAGTTGTCCGTATTGTAAGTTTTGAGGGCTGTATTAAAGTTGTCGAAACTAAAATCGCCCGAAAGCACTACTATTGCTACAAAGTGCGGAGCGTTGGGAGTGATGGCAAACAAGTTTTTATAAAGTGGCGCATTAGGCTCCGGAGCCGGAGTTTGCACCGATGCAGGAGCATTATTTCCTGTAACTTCTTTATTATCTTTAACTTCCCTAACTTCTTTATTATCTTTATTATCTTTAACTTCTTTAACTTCCCTAACTTCTTTATTATCTTTAACTTCCGTAACTTCTTTATTGTCTTTAACTTCTTTATTTGCAACCACAGTATCCTCCCTCATAGCCATAGTTTCGGGCAAAGCAATAGTCTGCGTAGCCTTTTTGCTATCGGCAGTTTTAATATTTTCGGCATAAAACTTTCGGTAATCGTCTAACGAAAAAATGTTGCCGATAAGCGCAAAGTTATGTTCCGACACAGGCAAAAGTTCAATTTCGTATCGTTCCACCAAATTGTAAATCGACGTATCATTTTTAATCGACGAATTGTACCACAGCACTTCGGAATAATTATCAAAATTGCTAACAAAAAGCGTTCGGTTTAGGCTATCTGATTTAGTTACGAGCAAGTCAAAATCTTTAATAATAAAGCGCGTAAAATTAAACGATGCAATGTTGAAAAGCAGTTTATTAACCACCGCCTCGTCGGCTTTTGCGAGTAACATCAGGCGATATTTTTGGTCTTTATCGGCAGTAAGGCGAAAAGTTTCGTCTTCGGCAAGCATCACGCTGTCCTGAGCCGAGCGCAATGCCAGCAATGTCCCTCCCGAACTGCCTCTTTGCGATTCAAGTCCCTGATTCATAAGGGCTAAAATATCTTTTGCCATCGCACTCACATCGCTTGTCGGGTATTTTGTAATCAAATCGTCGAGCGTGGTTTTGAATACTGCCGCACTATCGGTTTTTCCTATACTCAATGCGTTAAGAAACTGAAACTTAGGCAATAAGACCGACAAAGGATAATTGTTTTCAAATTCAGCGGCACTTGTTTTTACCTTCTCAAAATTACTTTTGAGATATGCCTGATAAGTATCGTTATACAAAGAATCCTGCTGCTGATACATACGTTTCATTCTCTCAAAAAAATCAGGATGCGACAGAGCATCAGCATATCGGGACGTTGGAAAATCGCTCAAAATTTGCTGCCTGAAATTGTCGGCGCGTATCGAATCCCCTACTTTTGAGGCAGCAATATAACTGTGATAATAAGCATCAACACGGCGCGGGTCGTCAGGAAAACGGCGGGCAAATTCCTCAAAAGTTTCGATAGCCATTGGAATATCCTCTATTTTTTCCTTGTAAATTCCGCCCATTGCATACAGCGCATCGGCAATCAACTTGTTCGACTGTTCGCGCTCGGCAGCCGTTTTTGGAATTTGCTGCAAGTAAAATTGCGGGTCTTTGCTATCGGTGGCAACCGGTGTTTGTACCGTACTGTCGGCGAGGGTTTCGGCACTTTCGGGCGTTGGATTTTCGGCATTATCGTCGTTTGCAAACAGTGGCGACGATTTACTTGTTCTGCGCCAGTTATCTTCGAGTTTACGACTTCCCCATTTTTTCACAAAGTCGCGCTTTCCCGACGACATCAGATTAGCATTGTAAAAATACCAGTTTGCATTTGCGCCCGCTCCGACAGTGGCAGCCGGACGGTCGAAATTTGGCGTTAGCGAGTTTGAACTTTCGCCGCTATTCAAATCGGTCAAAGCCCTGATTTCCGCTTCTTCTTCGGCGGCTTTTGCGGCAGCGGCTTCGGCAGCAATAAGGTCTTTAATATGTTGATTTACAATTGCTAATTGCTCCTCAGGCGAAAGGTCAGCCAAAATTTGCAAACTGTCCTGCAACATCACAATTTCCTGTTCCACAACAAGTTCGCCAAGAGTTTCGGCGCGTTTTTGCACCAAAAAATAATTATCGTCGGTAACTGTCAGAATTTTTGAGGCTTGGTCGTAGCACGGTTGCGCTTGCGCATAACGCCGCGTGTTGTAATATAAATCGCCTAATGTAATGAGAGTAAGAGCCTTATCATATCCTGCGAGGGTGCTTTTTTCAATCGACAGATTGAAATTTTCGATGGCTTTTGCCGTATCGTTGGTTTGCAGATATGTTTTACCGAGTGTGAAATAAATTTTATCCAAATAATCTTTATTATTCGAGTTTTTTAACATCCGTTTCAGGTCTTTTCGCACAGCCTCAATTTTTTTTGTCCCCAATTCGGCGCGGTAAATACGGGCGTTAAAATCCATTTCGTAAGCAGGATTCATTTTTATTAACGTGGAATAACACTGATAAGCCTTAGTCTTGTCGCCTGTTTGAGTATAAAGTTGTGCAAGCAGAAAATTGAAACGCTGGCGCAGGCGACGGTCTTTTTCGTGTTTCAGCGCAATTTCCAAAAACGGAATAGCCTCCACATATTGCTTTTTTTTGAGTAGCAAATCAGCATTTACAGCCGCATACATTCCTGATTGTCGGCGACTTATATTATCCTGTTTGATGTTCGACAACATTTGCTCGGCTTCGTATATCCAATCCATTTCGGCATAGGCGCGCACCATCCACATACGGCTTAAATTTACCACATCCGAGTTTGTGGAATAATGATTGGCAATATAAGTAAAAGTACCTACCGAGCCGAGAAAATCAGCCTTGTGAAACTCCGATTGACCAAGCATTATCCACGCTTTCCACATTTCGGGGTTAAATTCTTCCTGCTCGTACCAATGTTTATACTTTTCGTCTTTCCATTTTTTTGAATTGCGAACAGGCTTTTGTTTTATCGAGCGCAGTTTTATTGCCTTGCGACTTTTTTCAATCGAGACATCCATTTTACCTGTTGCGGCTCGCGCATTTTCGTGCTTACTTATCGGGTACATTGGAATTACGGCAGAAAAATTGTCCTTATTGGCATCAAAAATCATTTTCATCCCTTCGTCATAATTCACCTGACCGTTAAAATACACATTAAAACGAGTATTAACAGCCTGATAATTACGGCTATAAGCAGTGTTCTTTTTTAACGAGCAGCCACATAACGCCACAAGTACACAAATAACGATTGTTGTATGTAAATAATACTTTTTCAAAACTATTCTATGGATTAGTTGATTTTAGATTCCGGAATAAAAAACTCCACTTTACCGCACTTATTGCAAACGTAAATATCGAAACTTTCGCGATTTGTAAATAATTCGAAAAAATTACCAAAAAAACCGAAGTCCGTACCTTCGTGAAAATCATAATTGCCTGAATACGACATTTGTACATCGCAGCGCAAGCATCTAATATCCTTTTTCGCAACAGTGTTGTCTTCAAATTTTACAATTTCGTTGTTCTCAAAATCATAGTTGCAATTCCAGCAAATCTCGAAATTGTCGTCAACTTCCGCATTACAATTTGGGCAGTATTTCATTGTTTTTAAATTTTAAGTTATGCTAACTATTGTGATTTCGTTCTAACGCTAATATAGTTTCCAAACCCTAACAGGTGGGCTGTAAAAAATTTAAGTATATTTTTTCATTTTGCAAAATCTTGCTCGAAAAAATTCTTAATAGTTGCATTCCGTAGGAATGCTTCGCTCGGTAGAAAATGCATCGCCAAATACGGACTAAGCATTCCGTTAGGAATGCATCCTTAATCATCAGTTGGTTTAAATATATAATTTTGGTTGCATACCTACGGAATGCAGAATTCAAGGTTATATGTTATCTCTACCGAGCGATTCATTCCTAACGGAATGAAAGACATAACGTAAAAAATTTCAACCAACTATCAAATTTTTCATACTCTTTGTTAGGGTTACAGCAAAATGCTCAAAACACTGATATAATTTAAGCAAAAACGCTTTGTAAACTTTTAATAGACCTTATATAACTAAAAAAAATTAATTTTAGTCTGCAAAAGTAACTAATTTGCCGTATAAAATCACTATTTTTGCAGCCGATAATGAAATTTTTATAAATAATAAACATTTTTTTATGTGAATGTTGCAAAATGTACGCAGTTTAGATGCTGCAAAAAAACATAATATTAAAAAAACAAGCAATTAAAAATATGGAAAAAAAACTATTTATTTACAACACATTAAGTCGTAAAAAAGAAGAATTTGTGCCACTCAACGCGCCTCACGTAGGGCTGTATGTTTGTGGACCAACTGTGTATGGCGACCCACATCTCGGTCATGCTCGCTCGGCAATTACTTTCGATATTTTATTTCGATTTTTGCTAAATCTGGGTTATAAAGTGCGCTACGTCAGGAATATAACTGATGTCGGACATTTAGTAAACGACGCCGACGAAGGTGAAGATAAAATTGCAAAAAAAGCGCGCGTTGAGCAACTCGAGCCAATGGAAGTGGCTCAGTATTACGCCAATAGATACCATAAAGCAATGGAAACGCTAAATGTATTGTCGCCATCGATTGAGCCACGTGCAAGCGGACATATTATTGAACAGATAGAACTTATCAAAAAAATTTTTGACGCCGGATTTGCTTACCAAAGTGGCGGCTCGGTCTATTTTGATGTTGAAAAATACAATAAATCAAATAATTACGGCGCACTGTCAGGTCGAAATATTGACGAAATTCTCGAAAACACTCGCGAACTCGACGGACAGGACGAAAAACGCCGCTCGGTGGATTTTGCGCTTTGGAAAAAGGCTGCTCCCGAACATATTATGCACTGGAACTCGCCTTGGAGCGAAGGATTTCCGGGTTGGCATCTCGAATGTTCGGCTATGGGAACAAAATATCTGGGCGAAACTTTTGATATTCACGGAGGTGGAATGGATTTGATTTTTCCGCATCACGAATGTGAAATTGCACAGTCGCAAGCCGCGCTCGGACACCAAAGCGTTCGCTATTGGATGCACAATAATATGATTACAATCAATGGGCAAAAAATGGGGAAATCGCTCGGAAATTCAATTTTGCTCGACGAGTTTTTTAACGGCAATCACCCTCTTCTCGCCCAAGCATACAGCCCAATGGTAATTCGCTTTTTTATTTTGCAAGCCCATTATCGCTCTACGCTCGATTTTAGCAACGAGGCTTTGCTGGCTTCCGAAAAAGGACTCGACCGACTGCTCGAAGCATACGCACGACTGCAAAAAATTGAGGCTGCCGATGTTTCGACCGTGAAAATCGGCAATATACGTGAAAAGTGCGAAGAGGCAATGCTCGACGACCTTAACACGCCCATAGCAATATCGCAACTTTTTGAGGCAACGAGAATTATTAACCTCATTGCGGATGGAAAAGAAAAAATTACGGCTGACGATTTGTCGGAATTAAAATCTGTGTTTAAAATTTTTGTCGAAGATATTCTTGGGCTGAAAACCGAAAGTCAAAATTCTACAAAAAGCGAGGCTTATAATCAAGCGATTGACTTGCTGCTAAATATCCGCCTCGAGGCAAAACGTAATAAAGACTGGGCAACTTCGGATAGAATTCGCAATTCGCTCACGGAACTCGGTTTTGAAATTAAAGACAGCAAAGACGGTTTTGAATGGAAATTGTAAACTGAAAAAATAATATGGAAACTACCAGACAACAAAAAATTGCACGTTTACTGCAAAAAGAATTAGGCGAGATATTTTTAATCTATGCCCGTAAATATCAAGGAGTTCTGATTTCGGTTACTGCCGTAAAAATTAGTCCTGACCTTAGCATCGCCCGCGCTCGATTGAGCATTTTCCCAAGCGAACAACAAAGCGCAATACTCGAAAAAACCAACAAGGACAGCAAAGCACTGCGTTTTGAACTCGGCAGAAGAGTTAAAAGTCAGTTGCGAATTATTCCCGAACTGTTTTTTCATATCGACGACTCGCTTGATTATATTGAGAATATTGATAATTTACTCAAACTCGACCCGCCTTCGGCAGTGGAGAGTGGAGAGTTGACAGAGGAAAGTTTATAGTTAATAGTTAATAGTTAATAGTTAATAGTTTACAAATTAGTAGTTTTATCGCTAATCACTAATCGTTAATCACTTAATTAGTAGTTTTATCACTAATCACTAATCGTTAATCACTTAATTAGTAGTTTTTTCATTTTACATTCTACATTTTACATTTTACATTACTTTGTTTTTACATTTTACATTATTTTGTCTTTTTATTTTACAAACAACACGATGATAAACTTTGCAATTGTTGGTTTCGGGCATATCGGGAAACGACATGCTGAAATGATAAACCAAAATCCTA
>JAITXR010000205.1 GCA_031284665.1 Paludibacter sp. | reverse complement strand
AAACGATGTGTGCATCATTACCACAATTACAATTAGAAATGCGGAAACAATTTTTAGTTTATCGCTTAATTGTTGTGTCATTATGGCTGCAAATTATTGTTTGCTCTGCTCTTTTTCGCGCAGTTCTACTCGGCGAATTTTTCCGCTGATAGTTTTGGGCAATTCGGCTACAAACTCTATTATTCGCGGGTATTTGTATGGAGCGGTAACTTTTTTGACGTGTTCCTGCAACTCTTTTACAAGGCTGTCGTCGGCTCGGTTTTTGTAATCATTAGCCAAAATTATTGTTGCTTTCACCACTTGACCGCGAATTTCGTCAGGCACGCCTGTTATCGCACATTCCACTACGGCAGGATGAGTCATTAGCGCACTTTCGACCTCAAAAGGACCAATTCTATAACCCGAACTTTTGATAACATCGTCGGCACGCCCCACAAACCAGAAATAGCCATCCTCGTCGCGCCACGCCACGTCGCCTGTAAAATACAGATTATCGTGCCACGCTTCGGCAGTCAGTTCCGCATTGCGATAATATCCGCTGAAAAGCCCTGTGGGTTTGCCTTTGTCGGTACGAATTACGATTTGTCCGTGTTCTCCAACTTCGGCACTGCGTCCGTCGGGCGTGAGTAAATCCACATCGTAATGAGGATTTGGCAAACCCATTGAGCCGGGTTTCGGCGTAGTCCACTCCGATGTAAATATCGAAAGAGTGGTTTCGCTTTGTCCGTAACCTTCTTTAAGTTCAATTCCTGTAAGTTGCTTAAACTGCTCATACACAGCGGGATTTAACGCCTCACCGGCAATAGTGCAATATTCTAACGACGATAAATCGTATTTTGAAATGTCTTCGCGAATAAGAAAACGAAAAATTGTTGGCGGAGCGCAAAGTGAAGTAATTCTATTTTTCTCGATTATTGCAAGCATATCGGCAGGCGTAAATTTTTCGTGGTCATACACAAAAATGCAGCAGCCCACAAACCATTGTCCGTAAAGTTTTCCCCAGACGGCTTTTAGCCAACCTGTATCGGCAATGGTGAGATGAACACTGTCCGGATGTAGATTGTGCCAATATCGCGCAGTAGTTATATGTGCGAGCGGATAACAATAGTCGAGTAATACCATTTTGGGATTTCCTGTTGTGCCGGAAGTGAAACTGATAATGAGCGGGTCGGTATTTTTCGCAACGTTTTTATTGCCGTGAAATTCGGGTGCTGCGGCTATTCCTTTGTGGAAATCGAGCCAGTCGGCAGGCACTTTTTCGCCAATCGAAATGCGCAGTTTTACCGTAGGCGATTCGGGCATAGCATCGTCTATATGAGTAAGTATTTCTTCCTCTCCAACTGCTATAATTGCTTTAATATCAGCGGCATTAGCACGATAAACAATATCTTTTTTTGTCAAAAGATGAGTTGCCGGAATTATTATTGCGCCAATTTTATGAAGAGCAATAATTGTAAACCAAAATTCGTATCGCCGTTTGAGAATTGCCATCACTATATCGCCTTTGCCAATTCCCAAACTCTGAAAATAAGCGGCAGTGCGGTCGGTTTGCTGTTTTATGTCGGCAAAAGTAAATTCGCAACATTCGCCTCGGTCATTAGTCCACAGCAAAGCGCGTTTGTTTGGTGCTTTGGCTGCCCAAGCATCCACTACGTCGTAGGCGAAATTAAAATTTTCAGGAATTTGCAATTGATAATTTTTGCAAAAATCTTCGTAATCCGAAAATTCTGTTTGTTTTAAGTATTTTTTATACATATAAATTTTGGTAAATATTTGTCTAATAACACAATCAATAATCCTAATAAGTAAAATGCCGCTGCAAATTTCACGACATTAATAAGTAATGCTTTTGTCCCAAGTAAATTATGGTCAATAAACGGATATGGATACCCAATAGACGGAATTATTGCTACAAGGATTAAAATAACAATAAAATACACCACAGGATATACAAGCCAAGATGCTGCGTGCTTGAACTTTAACTGCCGATGTTTGGCAAAAAGCAAAAAATCGATAAAAGCCATTACCGGCGTAATAATATGCACAAAATGGTTGACTGTAAGCGGTGCAATAATTAGCGGATAATGAATTGCCGAAAGGTCGAGCACGAAATTTGCCACCAACCCGGTAATCGCGATATAAAACACTACGGCGGCGTGTAAACTTGCAGATGGTTTTTTGCAGTTAAAAATATCCGCAAAAGCCAGCCAAAAGTACAGCACCCCGATAAATAAATTACTTTGATTGGTAAAATAAATCAAGTCGTGCGGGCGAGCAAAAGTCCAACTTTGGTATGTCCCCACAAATGCCGAAATGACAATTAATAAGCGAAAAATTATAATAACGAGTTTCATTCTTTTATATGAAGTTATATGAAGTTATAGAAGTTAATAGTTTGAATGTTTGAATGGTTTGAATAGTTTCCTAATTAGTAAGTTAATCACTCATCATTAATCGTTAATCACTGTCTTTGTTCTTTGCTCTTTGCTCTGATTAAGAAGTTTGAGAAGTTACCTAATTAGCAAGTTAATCACTAATTGTTAATCACTCTCCGCTCCCCACTTTCCACTATCAACTTTTTAAACACATCGCGATTCCAAATCCAGTCGCCAAGCGTAACTACGGCGTTAAATATGTAAAAAGCGTATTTTGCAATATTTGCAACATTAAGTTGCAGTGTTGCCTTTATTAACTGAATGATATTGTAAACTGTCCAGCCAAGATATGTAGTTTCGTACTTAAATGCAGTACAGAAATTTGCGCCGAGCGACAGCCCAAAAGTTATTGCAATAATGTGAAAAAACCAAAAATCGGTTCTGCCGCCAAAAATTTTCATCCCAAACCACACAAGCAGGTATGCAATTATAATTCCAATAATATTAATAATGTAATACCAAAAATCAATTTTGCGAATTTTCACACCCTTAGTCCATTTCACAACCGCAAATGTGTGAATAAAAAATGTAAGCGGATAAGTAATTATTGCCGAATGGTTTCCCAAAAAATAATCTACTGCGCCCGAATTTATAGTGGTAGCAAGCCCTATCCAATTGCCGGTATTGTTTTGTTTGCCAACCAAGCGCGTTGACAGCAACGAAAATATCGCGCCGATAGTTGATAGCCAGCCAAGCGGAAATGCACCCGCGAGCATTGTTGACCATTGTTCGCCGAGTGGCACTGAAATAATTTGACCATCGTCGTAGAAAGTCAAATGAAAATTACGGAGCAAGCAGGTAACAAGTACCAAAACAGCACCAAAGACGTCGATATAACGCGAAAAAACTACCGACCTTACTAACTTTTTAAACATAAGCGAAAGATATTTTCAATAATTTGGGGGCGAAATTAATATTTTTTGTTTGATTTACCCAATTTTTTTACGCATTTTGTTGTGTTTATAATTTTAATTCACAATTAAACTAAATAATACTTAAATGGTCAAAGAAGGAAATCAGTACAGTTCAGCACAGTGGAAGAAATGTAAAATGTAGAATGTAAAATGTAAAATGAATACTGATTTAAGTGATTAACGATTAGTGATTAATGAAAGACTACTAATTAAGAAACTATTCAAACTACAAGAGGCGCGAAAGGGCAAAAAACTACTAATTTGGTAACTTTCAAATATAGAATGTAAAATGACAAAACTACTAATTTGGTAACTGCTCAAACTTTTCAAACATTCAAACTACTCAAACAGAGCAAACATTCAAACTTTATAACGAAACATGAAACACATTTATTTAATCTTAGCCATTTCTTTTTTCTATTTGACTAACCTCAATTCCCAAACCAATGTTGAAAATCCGGTTATAAAAGTCGATTTCAATGTTGCCGACCGCTCGGCTCGCGAAGTCAATGAGCCGCAATACACTCCTTGGGCTGTGTCGCAAACTTCAAAATCAAAAACATTCGGTAAAATCACAGTTTCTATCGACAAAGCAGGCGATGTCGGTAGCGGACTTATAACTAATTGGTACAAAACTACTTTGCAAGCACCATATTTTGCTCGTTTGGCAAACGATGGAGTTACTGTGGCACAAGGAGATGAGGGTGGCAAAATTGCTTTGACATTTTCGGGTTTGAACAATGGAAAACATTCGCTTTTGCTGTATTTTAATTCGTGGGAAAGGTCGGACAAAGCATACAGTCCGGTCGAAATATCTGTGAATAACGATTTGAAACAGAAAGTATTACAAAGTAAAACAGTAACAAAAAATGAACTTGCAAGCAAAGCATATTTTGAGTTTGAAGTTCAGAACGGGCAAGATGTTGTAATTCTGATGTCAGCCGTTACAACAGGCAATGAGCCACACAAAAACGTCTGCTTGGCAGGTTTTGAACTCAATGTGCCAAATCCTGAACATCAAGCCACCAATCCATCGCCCAAAAACCTCGACGAACACGTTGATGCCGATGCCGGAAAAATAATTTTGTCGTGGTCAGCACCTTCGATTGGCGCAGAGTCGTATAATGTTTATTTTGGGAACGATTCTGCCGAAGTGGCAAGTAAAACTTCAAAACCAATCTCCACTAAAAATAACAACGACCGCACATTTTCAATAAATGATATTCAAAAATCAAAAACATATTTTTGGCGTGTTGATGCCATTAAAAATGGGCAAATTACTTATGGAAATGTATGGAAATTTCGCCCCAGAGTGTTGGCATTCAGAGGAGCCGAAGGTTACGGAATGTATGCTCGCGGAGGTCGCGGAGGTAAAGTGGTGTATGTTACCAATTTGAATAACGATGGGGAAGGTAGCCTGCGTTATGCCATCGAAAAAGAAAAAGGTGCAAGATATGTTTTATTTGCCGTAAGTGGCAAAATTGATTTAATCCCCGGTCAGCGTATCTCGTTGAGCGACAATTATGTAACTGTTGCCGGACAAACTTCGCCCGACAAAGGAATTTGCATTGCCAAATCGTCGTTTGGCGTTGGCGGTGCGCAGGATGCCGTAGTTCGTTTTATTCGCCTAAGAGTTGGGCAATGGGGCAGAACTGCTGATGGTATGGGAATGGCAGGTGCAAATTATAGCATTATGGACCATAATTCTATCAGTTGGTCGCTCGACGAAGGTTTTAGTTCGCGAAACGGCAAAAATATGACTTTGCAACGCACAATGATTGCCGAAGCCCTCAACGCCGCTAATCATCAGAATTATGCACCCGGCAAAACTCACGGATATGCAGCAACCATTGGCGGCGATACAGCAAGTTTTATTACTAATTTGCTTGCACATTGCGAAGGTCGTAACTGGTCGCTGGGTGGTGGATTGAATGGCGATGGTGAATATTGGGGACATTTGGATATAACTAACAATGTGGTTTTCAATTACGGAGGGCGAGCAACCGATGGCGGCGCGCACGAAGTGAATTTTGTGAATAATTATTATCGCAAAGGTTTACAGAGTATTAACACTATTCTCAAAGCGCAACACGAAGGCTTGGGAAAATCCACACAACGTTATTACGCTGTGGGAAATGTAATCGAAAATGTGGATGGAAGTTTTGATTGCACAGGTGCTGCTACCGAAGATAGTTGCGGATGCACGAATGAGTGGAGCCGAAATGAGAAATTTCAGTATCAAACTTTTGTTGACAAAGCGTTTTTCCCAAATCACGCCACAGTGCTTACTGCTCAAAATGCCTATAAAAGTGTGATTTCCGACTGCGGCGCAAATATGCCAATGCTCGACGAACACGACAAACGCATTATAGACGAAACTATAAATAAAACTTGGAAATATAAAGGTAGTGTTACCGGAAAATGGGGCTTGCCCGACCATCACGAAGATGTTGGTGGATACGAGGATTACCCCGCAACTGCTTTGAATTTAGATGAATTTGATACAGACCGCGACGGATTGCCTAATTGGTGGGAAAACGAAGTGTCGCATACAAATCCTAATTCTCCGGCAGGCGATTTTAGCGATACAAATTCCGACCCCGAAAACGATGGCAGCACTTTTATTGAGGATTATTTGGAATGGATGGCAACACCACACTTTGAAACAAAAAGTGGCAAAGCGGTAGAAATTGAATTAACGCAATTTTTCTTAGGTTATTCGGATAAACCACATTTCGCAGCCGAAAATTCCGATAATGGCAAAATTATTGTAAAGCAAAACAAGGCAAAATTTACGTCGAATAAAAATTTCAAAGGCGTTACTTATCTCACAATAACCGTAACCGATGCGCAAGGCGACAAAATGCAACGCCGAATAGGAATCAGAGTCAATTAAGAAATGTAAAAAATTAAGTGATTAACTTACTAATTAGGTAACTTTCTAATGTAAAATGTAAAATGTAAAATGATAAAACTACTAATTAGGTAACTACTCAAATTATTCAAACTATTCAAACCAATATTCAGCTATAAACTAACTTCTATCTTCTAACTTCTAACTTCTATCTTCAAAACATATAAACTATTTTTCTAAATTTTCTAACTCTAATAACACAATCATGAAAAAATTATTTTTTGTATTTGCGATTTGTTTCGCAACGTCAGCAATGTATGCCCAGTATCCGAGCGTTTCGAAAGCGGATCAGGACAGCGCAAACCAAATTATGGCAAAAGCCAATGCCGCATCCGATGCCGCATGGAAAATTGCTTTACCAATTATTGAACAAGAGGCAAAAACAGGTCGCCCATATATTCAGTGGGCATCACGTCCTACTGATTTGCCACAAGCCAAAATCCCTGCATTTCCCGGAGCACAAGGCGGTGGCGCTTACACTTTCGGCGGGCGCGGAGGAAAAGTGTTGATAGTAACTAATTTGAACGATAGCGGCGAAGGTTCATTTCGTTGGGCTTGCGAACAAGGTGGCGCACGCATTATCGTATTCAATGTTGCCGGTATTATTCGCTTGACAAGTCCGGTTATTATACGCGCTCCTTACCTTACTATTGCCGGACAAACTGCTCCCGGCGACGGTATTTGCATTGCCGGCGAAACTGTGTGGTGCAATACTCACGATGTGGTTATTCGCCACGTCCGCTTTCGCCGAGGTGAAACTTGGGTAGGACGTCGCGACGATGCTTTTGGTGGAAATCCTGTTGGCAATATTATGATTGACCACGTTTCGACAAGTTGGGGATTGGACGAAAACATATCGTTCTATCGCCATATGTTCGACCCCGAAGATGGCTCTAAAGAATTGAAACTTGGAACCGTAAACGTAACCATTCAAAACTCCATTTCGTCGCAAACATTAGATACTTATAACCATTCGTTTGGAAGTACATTGGGTGGCGAAAACGCTACTTTTATGCGTAATCTTTGGGCTAATAATGCCGGACGAAATCCATCTATCGGATGGAATGGCGTTTTCCATTTTGTGAACAATATAGTTTATAATTGGGTACATCGCACCGCTGATGGTGGCGATTATACAGCATTGTACAATTTTATTAATAATTATTATAAGCCCGGACCTGCCACTCCCAAAGATTCGCCTGTAGGTCATCGCATTGTGAAACCCGAATCGGGACGCAGTAAATTGGGTTATTCTGTTTTTGGGCGCGTGTATGCCAATGGAAACATAGTAGAAGGCTTTCCTGCAATTACAGCCGACAATTGGGCTGGTGGCGTGCAGGTTGGAAATCAACGAGATACCGAAGGTTATACCGAAAAAATGCGTTGGAACGAGCCTTTCCCGATGGATAATCCTTTCCCAATTATGTCAGCGCAAGATGCTTACAACTTTGTGTTGGATAATGTAGGAGCAAATTTCCCAAAACGCGATATTGTTGACGAACACATAATTAAACAAGTGCGCACAGGTGAAGTTTATTACGATAAAGCAGCCGATAAAATAGATTTTTATCAATTTCAGCATCGCCGTTTGCCAAAAGATTCTTACAAACAAGGTATTATTACCGATATTCGTCAAGTTGGAGGTTATCCTGAATATAAAGGTACGCCGGTAAAAGACAGCGACAACGACGGTATGCCCGATGCTTGGGAAAAGAAATACGGCTTAAATCCAAATGATGCCTCGGATGCCGTAAAAGACCTTAATGGCGACGGATATACAAATATCGAAAAATACATTAATGGCATTGACCCAACTAAAAAAATAGATTGGACTAAACCGGAAAACAATCGCGATTTATTACAAGGTCGCAAAAGTTTACTATAATTTTTTTTTATTATTAAGTTGTTTTGTTGAGATATTCTATTTTGTGAAAAATGGAATATCTTTTTTTTAAGTATCAAGTATCAAGTATCAAGATATGAGTATTGAGTATCAAGATATGAGTATTAAAGATATGAGGTAGTTCTAATTTGGGAGTTAATCATTTATCAATAATCGTTCAGCACCGTCCTTTTTTCTTTGTCTGAACTTTGATTTGTTTGATTTTTGTAATTAATATGATAAAATATGGACTGTGGCTGTGCATCCCGCTCTTCATTTCTTCATTGTTAATTGGCACATTAACCATTAATCATTATCTAAATTTCTTCCAAAGCATAATACTGAAAATCGCGGGTAAGGGTGCGCAATAAATTTTCGTCGTTCATATTGACAGAGATATTCAATAAACTTTTTACCTTCTCGGCAAGCGTTGAAATTCGTCGCGCTCTATTGCTATCGTAGCGCATAAGTGCCTCATTGATAGTACTTATTTGTTCGAGCGATAAGTTTTCGACCTGCGGAAATATCGGTTGATAATTTTTGCTCAAATGATTAAATTCTGCCAACGATACCTGAAAACGCCGATAATCGTTTTCCTTAATCACCATAGTGCCTGCTGCAAGGTCGCCAAATCGCCTGTTATTTTTATTTATCATCATAATAATTAAGCCTATATAACTGATGTACAAGTCGATAAGCAGAAACAGCCATCTCAAAAAATATGCGCCTATGGTGGGTGTAGTGCCATCGAGCATTACCACGCGCAAACCCAAAAGTTTTTTGCCGATAGATTTTCCATTGTTAAAGATTTCGAACAGCAATGAGTAAAAAATTACCGGTAAAAGCAATAAACAGAGAACTATCAAGCCCGTATTGCTTTCCGTAAAAGTTCTCAATTTAGTTGCAAAAAGCAGCGACATCAAGCCAAAAGAGTAGATGAACACAACCACAAAATCGATAAGGCGTGCAAAAATACGCAACCCAACTCCGGCGGGAGTTTGGTCTATTTGCACAAATTGACTTGTAATAATTCTATTTTCTGCCATAAATATTTGGAATTTTCTGCAAATATATTACTTTTGTCGTAAATTATCAAAGATTAAATGAAGGAAGTTTCTTTTATAAGGCAAAATATTGAAAAGTGGAAAACACTCGAAAAAATTGTGGGCAATATTGCCGACTACAATCCGAGTGATATTGCCGATGCTTATGTCGAAATTTCGGCTGATTTGTCGTTCTCTCGTTCGCAGTATCCAAAATCGCGCATAACGCTGTATCTCAATAATTTGGCTTCGGCACTTCACAATCAACTTCATAAAAATAAAAAGGAAAAATTCGGGCGTATCATTACTTTTTGGACTAAGGAAATACCCGAAGTAATGTACATTTCGAGGCGCGAATTGCTTTACTCGTTTTTGGTTTTTGCCGTAAGTGCTGTGATTGGCATTATTTCGGCTATGGGCGATGATAGTTTTGTGCGGTTAATTCTTGGCAATGGTTACGTGGATATGACGCTCGAAAACATTAAAAACGGCACTCCAATGGCTGTTTATGACAGTGGTGCTGAGATACCTATGTTTTTGATGATTATTATTAACAATATCCGCGTTGCGTTTATAATTTATGTTTTTGGATTGCTAACCGGCTTTGGCTCAGGATATTTGTTGTTTTCAAACGGGATAATGGTTGGTGCTTTTCAGACCTTCTTTTTCCAATACAATACCGGTTTTGAGTCAATTCTTTCTATTTGGATGCATGGCACTTTTGAGATTTCAGCCATCGTAGTTGCCGGATGTGCCGGATTTGTACTTGGCAACGGCTGGTTATTCCCCGGCACTTATTCGCGCGCTTACGCATTCCGAAAAGCGGCAAAACGCTCGTTAAAAATTATTGTAGGATTAATTCCCGTGTTTATTACTGCCGGTTTTATCGAAAGTTTTTTAACACGCCATACGGAAATTCCAAATATCATCAGACTGATGGCTATTATTCTGATGTTTGCCTGTGTAATTTATTATTATATTGTACTACCAAAAAAATTATTTTATGGAAAATCAAAAACCCAAAATTGAATTTTATCTTCAGCGCGATTTCTCGGGAAAATTTAATGCTACTGCCGATTTTATCAGAGAAGGCTGGAAACCGTTGTTAAGATTTACGTTTTATTTGCTGATGCCCGTCTGTTTGTTGCAAACATACGCAATGAATTTATTTATGTCATCCTATATGGGTATTTTAGGCACTGCTGCGCAAGGCGTGTCTAATCCTATACTTGGAGGAACGCTTAGTTTTTTAACCACTTATGGCGTATTGCTGATTTGTGTTTTTATCGGATATGTACTGCTATCTGCTTTGGTATATACATTGATGCAAACTTACGACACTCGCGAAAATAGGCTGAAAGAGTTGATAATGAGCGATATAAAGGAAAATTTAATCAAAAACATCAAACGCAATTTTGCCATAAATCTTTATATAGTATTGATAGTTGTAGTAACAATAGTTGTTGTGGCTTTCATAATTGGGGCTTTGGCTGTTGTAATTTCGTGGGTGGCAGGCGTTGTTGCATTTTTCTTAATATTATTTCTTGTATTGTGTTGCGTTCCTTTGATGATGGCAATTCCGGTCTATATTTTTGAGCCGGAAATTTCATTAAACCACGCCATTGCAAAAACATTTCGTTTAGGGAAAACAACTTTTTGGAGTTTGGTAGGTTTTATTATCGTCATCAGTATTATTTCATCTGTTATTCAGAGCGTTACAACTATGCCGTGGTATATTTCAATTCTGTTCGGAAATTTTTTGTCGGGAGCGAGTGAATTTGCAATAACACAAACTCCGGTGTTTAAGTTTGCTGTTTATATTTTGGGATTATTGCAATCGTTCGGCACTTATGTTTCGATGATTTTAGTAAATGTTGGCGTGGCTTTTCATTATTTCCATGCACGCGAAAAAGTAGAAGGCATTACAATTGAAAGCGGTATTCGGGATTTCGATACACTGTAATTTATGAATAATCAAGCAGATACCATAGTTTACGACATTCAGAAAATTGTTGATTATCAGTCAAAACAGCGTTATGACTATAATTCGCAACTGAATTTGCCCGACGAGTCGTTGGTTGAACGCTTGTTGCGCCAATTTAACGAATGGCTGAATAATATTTTTAACACGGCACTCGACCAGCGTATTACTACCGTTGTGCTGATAATTTTGTTTCTGCTTATTATTGCTTACATATTGTATATTATTTTTAAAAAGCATACGGGAATATTCTTGCGCAACAAGAAAACGGATGGTTTGAATTATGATACAATCGAAGAAAATATTCACCAAATTGATTTTGAAAAAGAAATAGAACGCGCGGTTGAACGATTGGATTTTCGCTTTGCCATTAGGCTGAAATATCTGCAAACATTGCGTTATTTGTCGGATAATGAATTGATATTGTGGCAAATACACAAAACGCCAACAGAATATTATTACGAAATAGGCAACAGTGAAATAAAACAACCATTTCGCGAATTGACAACCAATTTTCTGCAAATTCGTTATGGAAATTACAGTGCAAGCCAAGAATTATTCGACTCAATGTGCAGTTTATATCGGCAAATAATAAATTATGGAAAGGAAACGGAAAAGTGAAAGGCAGCCGATTATATATGATATTATTTATTGTGGTGCTGATACTTGTATTTGTTTCGGAAACGCTTGCTCCGCACAAATTTGTATGGAATGCCACTTATTTTCAGGACGATAAAGAGCCTTTCGGTTGCTATGTGTTCGACGATGTAATGGCAAGTTCGACAAATGATTATTCCATAACGGCGGAAACTTTTTATCAACTTTATAACAATGATTCTACTGCTGCTCCACGCGCTTTTTTGTTAATGGAAACCTCTCCACATATTAGCGAAACAGATGTTGAGTATATTTTTAAATTGCTCGAAAATGGAAATCAAATTATGCTTTGTGCCGAATCTTTTCTATCTGACCTTGAGGACACACTATCTTTTAGTACTAAAACTGATTATTCATATTTTTTTGATATTGAAAACTATATTTTAAATAAAAAAGAGCGCGACAGTATTTTTGTAGGGCGTGATACGTTGCAGCCTGAATTTACTTATCAGGTTTATTCTCAAATGTATCGTTCGCATTTATTGACATATAAAAAATATTGGAAAACGGCAGTTCAACCGGCCACCATAACTGATATCTCAATAGTACAAGACGAAGACGAAGATGATACATACTACGATGATTGTGATACTTGTGAAGTGGAGGATGACATATACGATGATTATTGTGATACTTGCGCAGTGATTGACGACGGCGATAAAACAGCCTATTATAATTATTTGCGTTGCGATTCGTTCCAAATACTTGCATTTGATAAAGAACGGAATCCGCTTGCTTTGCGCTTGTTTTGGGGTAAAGGCGAATTATTTTTGGTATCTACTCCGTTGATGTTTACCAACTATGGAATCCTCGATGGCGGTAATGCTTCGTATGCTTTTCATCTGCTGTCGTATTTGAAAAATAAACCCATTGTGCGCCTTCAATCGTATGGAAAATATTCTCAAAAATCGTCTTCGCCATTGCGATTTATAATTACACATTCGGCTCTTCGATGGGCAACATACAGCCTGATAATTTTGCTGTTGCTATATATGTTTTTCACCGCTCGCCGTCGCCAAAGAGTTATTCCGCCGGTAAATATTCCGCCAAATCGAAGTTTTGCTTTTATGAATCTTATCAGCAATCTGTCGTATCAGCGGCACGACAACCAAGAAATATTAAATATAAAATACACGAATTTTTGTGCCGAAATAAAAAAACTTACCGGCATTAGTGTCGAAGGTACGAATACGGATAAAAATGACTGTCAACGACTTGCCGACAAAACAGGTTTGGAAACATCCTATATTGAAAAATTTATCCACGATATTTCTACTTATATCAATTATAATTCGGAAATGGATGACAAAGAATTAAAGCAATATTGCGATGGAATGAATGAAATTTTAAAACTATTAAAAACTTAAAATAAAAAATTATGGAAGAACAAAACGGAATTATAGACCTTGCTCCATTTACCGAAAAAGTAGATAAACTTAAAGAAGCAATCGGCAGTGTAATTGTAGGGCAGGAAAGTTCGGTAGAACTAATTCTTGCTGCTATTCTGGCACGCGGACACGTATTGATTGAAGGAGTGCCGGGTGTGGCTAAAACCCTGATGGCTAAAATGATAGCAAAACTTATTAATGCTGATTTTTCGCGCATTCAGTTTACGCCCGATTTGATGCCATCCGACGTACTCGGGACATCAATTTTTGACATGAAAAAGAGCGAATTTAGTTTTCATCCCGGACCAATTTTTGCCGATATAATTCTTGTTGATGAAATTAATCGCGCACCTGCCAAAACTCAATCCGCCCTGTTCGAAGTAATGGAAGAACGGCAGGCAACTATTGATGGTAAGCAGCACATTATGAGTCCGATATATACCGTTTTGGCTACGCAAAATCCTATAGAACAGGAAGGTACATACAAATTACCCGAAGCGCAGTTAGACCGTTTTATGATGAAAATCACTATTTCGTATCCCTCGCTTGCCGAAGAAATAAGCATCCTGAATCACCATAATCAAAATGCTCGCTTTACCAAACTCGACGAAGTAAAACCGCTTATTTCACGCGCCGATTTAATGTTATTGTTCGATATGGTGCAAAAAGTGTATGTCGAGCCTTCGCTGTTGCAATACATAGCCGCAGTTATTCAGCAAACCCGCAGCAGCAAAACGATTTATCTTGGTGCATCGCCACGCGCTTCGGTTGCACTGTTGCAATCGTCAAAAGCACTTGCACTATTACAAGGACGAAATTTTGTTACTCCCGAAGATATTAAATATCTGGCTCCGAGCATTTTACAACATCGATTAATCCTTAATGCCGAGGCAGAAATGGAAGGACTTACTACGCTGAAAGTTGTGCAACGATTGATTGAAAAAGTAGAAGTGCCAAAATAACAAAATTCGGAATGTTTTTAACCAAACGATTTTATATTGCCGCTTTAGCCACTATTGCACTGTTGATTTTAGGTTATTTGTTTCCCTTCGTTTTTGTGGTGGGACAAGTCGTTATGCTTTTGCTTTTGGCGCTTTCAATCGTCGAATTTTTTCTCTTGTGGCGACAAAAAAAGCCTGTCGATGCCGAGCGTTATTGCGCTGAACGTTTTTCGAACGGAGACGATAACGAAGTGAATATTGAGGTCGAAAGCTTTTTCCCGTTTGCCGTAAATATGGAAATAATAGACGAAATTCCGGTAGTATTTCAGCGGCGCGATGTGCTTTTCAAACTAAAACTTGCAGCCGGCGGAAAAGAAATTATACGCTACAAATTGCGCCCGGTAAAGCGGGGAATATATGATTTTGGCAAAATAATACTTTACGCCACAACAAAAATCGGGTTGATAAGCCGGCGCATCCGTTGTGGTAAAGCATTGGATGTAACAGTATATCCTTCGTATGTTATGTTAAATAAATACGAATTTATGGCTATACATAACAACTTGGATGAACTTGGAATAAAAAAAATCCGCAGAATTGGCTACAATACTGATTTTGAGTCGATAAAAGAATACACACAAGGAGACGATTTTCGCAGCATAAATTGGAAAGCAAGCGCACGCCGACATTTCCCGATGGTAAATGTATATGAAGATGAACGCTCGCAGCAAATTTACAGCATAATCGACAAAGGGCGAATTATGCAACACGCATTTCGCGGAATGACACTGCTCGACTACGCTATAAATGCATCGTTAGTGCTTTCGTATGTGGCTATTATAAAGGAAGATAAAGCCGGACTTGCAACTTTTTCGAACAATTTTGAAACTTTTGTGTCGGCAAGCAAACAGAACGGACAAATGCAGCGCATCCTCGAAAGTCTGTACCATCAGCGAACTGATTTTGGCGAAAGCGATTATTCATCCCTGTACGTGAATCTAAACAAGCACATCAACAAGCGCAGTTTATTGATTATTTACACCAATTTCGACACCATAAAAGGAATTGACCGCCAACTCGAATATCTCCGCAAACTCACGCGGCAACACGTAGTGCTTGTGGTGTTTTTTGAGGACAGTGAAATGAAAGATTTTGCCGACAAAGCACCCCTAAACATCGAGGGATATTATCAGCAGACAATAGCGGAAAAATTTATATCCGACAAACAGCGTGTAGTGCTGAAACTCAAGCAATACGGCATTTATTCGCTACTTACCGCCCCCGAAAATTTATCGGTAAATATTATCAACAAATACCTTGAACTCAAAGCGCGAGGAACGATTTAGGTT
>JAITXR010000203.1 GCA_031284665.1 Paludibacter sp. | reverse complement strand
CTTCCATCTTCAATTTAATTAAAAAACTACTAATTTGTAAATTAATCATTAATCACTAATTCATTAATCATTTATTTTGTATTTTTGCATTAGAATTAATAATCAAAATGCAAATTGCCAATATCAAATTTCCTTCGCGCGCTGTTTTTCTTGCGCCGATGGAAGACGTTACCGACCCTATTTTCCGCCTGCTATGCAAGAAATTTGGTGCGGATATGGTTTACACCGAGTTTATCAGTGCCGATGCGCTTATTCGCAGCGTGAAAAGCACTGAGCGAAAACTCGAAATTTCCGATGCCGAACGCCCTGTGGCTATTCAGTTGTACGGGCGCGAGCCTGATGCAATGGCGCAAGCCGCGCGGATTGCAGAGGCGGCAAATCCTGAAATTATCGACTTGAACTTTGGCTGTCCGGTCAAAAAAGTTGCGGGCAAAGGTGCAGGTGCCGGTTTGCTGCGCGACATTCCGAAAATGCTCGAAATAACCCGCGCGGTGGTCGATGCCGTAACAATTCCGGTAACAGTGAAAACCCGCTTGGGTTGGGACAACGACTCGAAAATTATTGTCGATTTGGCGGAACGTTTGCAGGATTGTGGGATTGCCGCGCTCACAATTCACGGACGCACGCGAGCGCAAATGTACACCGGCGAGGCGGATTGGACGTTGATTGGAGAGGTGAAAAATAACCCCAGAATGACAATCCCAATCATCGGCAACGGAGATATTACCTGTGCTGAAAAAGCGCGGGAATGTTTCGACCGTTACGGGGTGGATGCCGTAATGATTGGACGCGCTGCAATTGGGCATCCTTGGATTTTCAGCGAAATAAAGGATTATCTGCTGCAAAATAAAATCTTTAAAATCACGTTTGAAGAACAAAAAGATATTCTCAAACAGCATCTCATTGCCTCTTGCAACTGGCTCGACCAACGGCGCGGAATACTCCACAGTCGCCGTCATCTGGCAGCAAGTCCAACATTTAAGGGGATACCCGACTTTAAGCAAACCCGCATTGCAATGCTTAGAGCCGAGAATTTGGAGGAACTTTTTCGGATTATTGACAATGTAAAAACAATTGATAATTGATAATTGATAATAAAAAAAATTACGGATTACGGATTACGAACGGGTAACTGCAACAGCAGCCCGTACTTTATAACTTCTTTAACTTCTATCTTCTAACTTCTAACTTCTATATTCTAACATCTAAATTTTATCTTACAACCAATGTTTAACCACAATTTCAAACTAATTTTCACCATCGCGGGCATCGCCATAGTTGTCGGCTCAACGATTTTTACCAACAGGCTGGCAAACTCATTATCGGTCGAAGAACAGAAAAAAATCGAAATTTGGGCAGAGGCTACTCGACAGTTGGTGGTAACCGAAAGCGAAACATATACCGATTTTATGTTCAGCATCATCGAAGGCAATAATACTATCCCTGTGATAATTGCCGATGCCAACGACTCGCTGCTTAACTTCCGCAATATCAAAGAGCCGGCGGTGAACAGAGAGGCGTTTTTTGCAAAAAAAATAATCAGTTTCAAAGCCAAAAATCAAGCTATCGAAATCCTGTTCGACGACAATAATATTCAATATATTTATTACGACGACTCGCTGCTACTCAAGCAATTATATTACTTTCCCTACATTCAGTTTGCGGTAATCGTCATTTTCCTGCTACTCGCCTATCTGGTGTTCACAAGCAGCAAACGCGCCGAGCAAAATCGGGTCTGGGTGGGATTGTCGAAAGAAACTGCTCATCAACTTGGCACGCCAATTTCGTCGTTACTCGCTTGGACAAGTTTGCTTGGCGAGCGTTATCCCGACGACAATTATATTAGCGAAATGCAAAAAGATATTGAACGATTGAACACCATTGCCGACCGATTTTCAAAAATAGGCTCTACCCCCGACTTGCAATCCGTAAATCTCAATCAAACCCTTACTCAGGCGGCAACTTATGTGGCAAATCGCAGTTCGCACAAAGTAAAAATTGATATTAAATCGGCAAACGAAAACGCGGTACTTGTAAACCTTAACGTTCCGCTTTTTGAGTGGGTAATCGAAAATCTTTGCAAAAATGCAATCGATGCAATGAATGGCGTGGGACAAATCGAAATCAGCACAAAAGCAAAAGACAACGATGTAATTATAGATGTAAAAGACAATGGCAAAGGAATAGACCGCCGCAAATTCAAAACGGTTTTCAAACCCGGATTCACCACAAAAAAACGCGGTTGGGGACTTGGGCTTTCGCTTGCCAAACGAATAATCGAAGAATATCATCACGGCAAAATATTTGTTAAATCGTCGGAAATAAATGCCGGAACAACGTTCCGAATTGTGCTGAAAAGCCAAAATGCCAATAAATAATGTGCCAATAAATAATGTGCTAATTAAGAAATGAAGAAATTGAGGAATGAAGAAATGTAAGAATTAAACCGCAGTCCGTACTTTATAAACTTTATAACTTCTCTAACTTCTTTAACTTCAATCTTCTATCTTCAAACTATTCAAACTTTTCCCTATGTTCAATCTCATTTCCCAATATAGTCCTACCGGCGACCAGCCCGAAGCCATTGCGCAACTTGTGGCAGGGGTAAACAGTGCCGTGCCGTATCAAACTCTGCTGGGCGTTACAGGTTCGGGGAAGACTTTTACCATTGCCAACGTGGTGGCGCAAACCAATCGCCCGACACTTGTTTTGAGCCACAACAAAACTTTGGCAGCTCAACTTTACAGCGAGTTTAAGGCGTTTTTTCCCGATAATGCCGTTGAATATTTTGTATCCTACTACGATTATTACCAACCAGAGGCATATATGCCGCTTACCGACACTTATATCGAAAAAGATTTGGCGATAAATGCCGAAATTGAAAAACTGCGCCTCTCCACCACCACTTCGCTAATATCCGGCAGGCGCGATGTGCTTGTAGTTTCGTCGGTATCGTGCCTGTTTGGAATGGGAAATCCCGAAGAATTTCTAAACAATATGATTGAAGTCAGAGTAGGAGACAAACTTATCCGCAACAATTTCCTCCGCCGCCTCAACGACATTCAATATACCCGCAACGAAATTGAACTTTTGCGGGGCAACTTTCGGGTCAAAGGCGACACGGTTGATATTTTTCAGGCAGATGCCGATACTATTTTGCGCGTAGTGTTCTGGGGCGATAGCATCGACGAAATTCAGATAGTAAACCCTCTCGATTACAAGGTTTTGAACAATGTAACATCTTTTCGCATCTACCCCGCCACGCTGTTTGTTACCAGCCGCGAGCGCACTTTCCAAGCCATTGACGACATCGAAAAAGATTTGGCACTGCACGTTGCCGATTTCAAATCGCAAGGCAAAGATTACGAGGCAAAACGAATTTACGAGCGCGTAAATTACGATATCGAAATGATAAAAGAACTCGGCTACTGCTCGGGAATCGAAAACTATTCGCGCTACTTCGACCTCCGCAAACCCGGCACTCGCCCATTTTGCCTTTTGGACTTTTTCCCAAAAGATTTTTTATTGGTAATAGACGAAAGCCACGCCACCCTCCCACAAATACACGCAATGTTTGGCGGCGATGCGGCACGAAAGCAAAATCTGGTTGACTACGGTTTCCGTTTGCCAGCCGCAAAGGACAATCGCCCACTGCGTTTCGAGGAATTTGAGGCAATCATCCCACAAACAATTTACGTCAGCGCAACGCCCGCCGATTACGAACTGCAAAAATCGCAAGGCATTGTGGTTGACCAGTTAATCCGCCCAACCGGCTTGCTCGACCCTCAAATTGAAGTGCGCCCGAGTTTAAACCAAATCGACGATTTACTCGAAGAAATCACCATCAGAGCCGAGAAAGACGAGCGAGTACTCGTTACCACCCTCACTAAGCGAATGGCAGAGGAATTGGACGAATACCTGCGCAAAGCCGGCATACGCAGCAATTACATTCACTCGGAAGTTGAAACTCTCGACCGCATACAGATTATGGACGATTTGCGGCGCGGGCTGTTCGATGTCCTTGTGGGCGTAAACCTGCTGCGCGAAGGACTTGATTTGCCCGAAGTATCGCTCGTCGCAATTCTCGATGCCGACAAAGAGGGTTTTCTGCGCAATCATCGCTCGCTCACACAAACTTCGGGGCGCGCCGCTCGCAACATTAACGGCAGAGTGATAATGTATGCCGACAAAATTACCGCAAGTATGCAAACTACGATAAACGAAACCAATCGCCGTCGCGAAAAACAACTCGCATACAACGAAAAACACGGAATAACTCCAACTCAAATTGCAAAAGGTGGGCGAAAAAACAACCTGCTGAAACCCGAAATTCAAGCCTACATCGAGCCTGAAAATGCACTTAACATTGCTGCCGACCCGGTAGTAAAATATATGTCGCGTCCGGCATTAGAAAAGGCAATTGCCCAAACTCGCCGCCTGATGCAGGAAGCCGCTCGCAAACTCGAATTTCTGGATGCTGCCCAATTCAGAGACGAATTGCTGAAATTGGAGGAAAAACTTAATTCAATGGTTAATGGTTAATTATCAATGTGCCAATAAACAATGGGACAATGTGCAAATTAAGAAATGAAGAAATTAATGTGCTAATAAACAATGTGCTAATAAAGAGTGGTAACAACAACCGCAAGCCGATTAGCGAGGGTATTTCACGAAGCAATCCAGAGAAATAAACAATGTGCAAATGTGCCAATTAAGAAATTTAGGAATGAAGAAATTAAAAAATTAATATAAAATATAAAATGAAAAAACCACTAATTAGGGAACTCTCCACTTTCCACTTTCAACTCTCCACTCTCTTCGTAATTTTTATCTTTTACACTGCCACTATATATGCGCAAAGTGCTGCTGATTACAAATTTATCGAAACCGACAAAAACGTTATCGAGATTTCGGAAACCGGCGATTCTACACTTATAAATAATTTTTTTGCAAAATTAGATTCTTTTCAGGTTAATAAAAACGGTAAAATATCTATTGTTCACATTGGCGGCTCGCACGTTCAGGCGGGGTGGCTCAGCAATCGAATAAGGGAAAATTTTGGTGTTTTTAATCCTGTGCTTTGTCCGCCGCCGGGCATTATTTTTCCATATCGAGCAGCCAATACCAATAATCCGGCGCATTATTCGGTTTGGTGGAGCGGAAATTGGACTGCAACGCGCAACGTACTTCGGAAAAACCACGATATTTCGCTCGGCGTTACAGGGATGGCTATAGAAACTGCCGACCCGCTTGCTACTATTACTATGCAACTAAATATCGACAGTGTGCGGTATTTCTGCCAATTCGACACTCTGATTTTGCTCGGGAAAAACTATGGAAAAGGCAGTTTGCAACCTGTTATCAGACTTGGCGACAGCGTGTTGGTACAGCCATTAACCGACAGCATTGAAGGGATTTATACTTACGTGTTTCCTTATTCGGTTTCCGGTTTTACTCTTGTTTTTAACATTGCGGATGCCGGCGATTTCAAGTTTGCAATAAACGGTTTTCTGCCGCGCAATGCTGCGCAAGGTGTTGAATATCACGCTTTGGGAGTGAATGGAGCAGCAGTGCCGTCGTATATTAATTGCGAAAATTTCGAGAAAGAACTTGCCTTGCTCAAGCCCGATATGATGATTTTTGGCATCGGAATTAATGATGCTGTTGACCCAAATTTCGACCCCGACCGCTTTGTGAATAATTATAATTTGCTACTCGCGAAAATCCGTAGCGTTGCGCCAAATTGTGCCTTTGTTTTTATAACTAATAACGATTCGTTTCGGCGCGTAAGATTGCGGCGCGGGCGTTATCGCTACGATGTAAACAAAAATGCCACAAAAGTTGAACAGGCATTTTATCGGCTTGCGGAGCAAAATGCGGGTGCAGTGTGGAATCAATTTGAGATTATGGGCGGGCTGCGCTCAATGCAAGAATGGGAAAAAGCCGGACTTGCGGCGAAAGATAAAATTCATTTTACAAAAACAGGCTATCAACTACTCGGCGATATGTTTTTTGAGGCAATGATGAAATTAAGAGTTGAGAATTAAAAAAAACGACTAATTTGCGAACTTCTGTAACTTCTTAATTAATTTTCCACTTATTGCCCATAGTACGCATTTGCGCCGTGTTTGCGAAAAAAATGTTTGTCAATAAGCAAAGAATTCATCGTAAGTGCGGGATTTATTTGTAGCGACAGTTGCGCCATTTTTGCAACTTGCTCGAGCACTACTGCATTATGAACGGCTTCGCCTGCGGTTTTTCCCCACGAAAACGGTCCGTGATTTTTCACAAGTACACTTGGCACATTAACGGGATTGATGTTTTGAAAACGCTCCACAATTACTTTACCGGTTTCTTTTTCGTATTCGTTGCCGATTTCTTCGGCAGTCATATCGCGCGTACAAGGAATTGCGGCGCTAAAATAATCGGCTTGTGTAGTTCCGATATTTGGCATATCAATTCCGGCTTGCGCCCAAGCAGTGGCATAAGTCGAATGAGTATGAACAACTGCGCCAATATCGGTAAATGCGCGGTACAGTTCGATGTGCGTGGCTGTATCCGACGACGGCTTGTACTGCCCCTCGATTACTCTGCCAGCCATATTTACAACTACCATATCGCCGACTTTCATTTTGTCGTACTCAATGCCTGATGGTTTAATTACTATCAGGTTGGTTTTTCGGTCTATTGCACTCACATTGCCCCACGTGAAAAGCACAAGTCCGTGTTTCACCAATGCCAAATTGGCATCAAATACTTCTTTTTTTAATTGTTCGAGCATAATTTTTAAAAATTACGAATTATTAATTACGAATTACGATTACTTAGCACGATATTTTAATTTTTTGGATTACTTCAGGAAATCATTTCGCTAATCGGCTTGCCGCTTGGTTTACCAAGAATGACGGAAACTATAACCTTTGCCTAACTGAACTTCATCAAACCACTCAAACTATTCAAACTTTTCAAACATTCAAACTCACTCTCCACTCAGGATGTTTCAGGTCTTTATCCGATACAATTGCTTGTGCAGCAGGGATTTTCCAATCAATAGCAAGCGACAAATCGTTATAAATAATACCTCTTTCGGCTGCGGGATTGTACAGATTATCGCATTTGTAGGTAAAAATTGCCGTTTGGGACAATACTGAAAATCCGTGAGCAAATCCGCGCGGAATTAGAAATTGCAAATGATTTGAAAGCGAAAGCGTTACGCCATACCATTGCCCAAAAGTAGGAGAATTTTTTCGTAAATCCACAGCCACATCAAACACTTCGCCTTCCACTACCGACACAAGTTTTGCTTGGCTGTAAGGCTCTAATTGATAATGCAATCCGCGAATTACGCCATACGAGGATTTCGATTGATTGTCCTGCACAAATTTATTGATAATGCCTGCCTCACGATACGTTTTTTCGTTGTATGTTTCGCAGAAAAACCCGCGCTCGTCTTCAAAAACTCGCGGTTTTATTATTAATAAATCTTTAATTGTTGTGTTTATTATTTCCATTTTCGTGGAGTTTATTTTGCAATGTCGCGCCAATGCCATTTCCCGATTATTGTTCCATTTTTGATAAG
>JAITXR010000188.1 GCA_031284665.1 Paludibacter sp. | reverse complement strand
TTTCTGTCTTCTTGTTTATTTATTAAGCGCAAGCGCTCTTTTATATAAACAGAAAGGCAAGACGACAAGAAGACACGACGAAATACAATGATTAATTGTTAATGATAAATGGTTAATTAGTGTCTGTCTATAAAGTCCATAAATTTTCGAACAGCAAAAAAAAGTTGCAATGGATTTGCATAAAAAGTAAAAAAATAGTAAATTTGCAGATATAAATCATTGATAATCTGAATAATGAAGATGCAAATTTTTGAACCGTTAAAATTAAAATTTGAGCAGCCCAATTGGGCTAATAATCCCGAATTAGCGTTGATAGACAGCGTTTTAGAGCAGCGTCCCGATCTTGTTAGGATGTTTGAGCCAGACATCCGTAAAGACAGCAAGAACAGCGTCTTTGGTCGTGGCGATGTACCGAGTGTAGAACAGATTGTACGCGCCGGCATTTTCAAGGAATTAAAAGGGTTGGAATATAGAGAGTTAGCCGATGCTTTGGAGGATTCGCGCATTTGCGAACATTTTGTAAAAATAGACAGAATGCGTCCCTTTTCGTTTCAGGTTTTGCAAAAATACATTTCAAAAATGTCGAAAGAGATGCTGGAGACGATGTTGTACGAACTCAATAAGATCGCTATAAATGAGGGACTTGAAGATTTGAACAAGATTTGCATGGATACGACCGTTGTTGAGTCGAATGTACATTATCCGACCAATAATTCTTTGGTTTGGGACTGCATACACGAAAGTCAGCGACTGTTGAAACATTTGCAAGATGAGGTTAACGGGTTGAATATCAGGGATTATACGAAAGATGCGAAGAAAACATATTTTCTAATAAACAATACAAAATCGAGTGGCAAAAAGACCAAAGACAAAGAGCAACAGATTGCCGATAAACGCACAAAACTTTTTATAAAACAATTAGTTACGCTTACAAAAGCGATAAATCAGGTAGCCAATATTGTAAAAAAAAAGGACACATACAGCATTACAGAAAATGCGACAGCAATTTTGGTACAACTTGAAAAACTTTTGCCGTTGATGCAACAGGTTTGCGATTTTACAAACAGGCATGAAGTAAAGAAGGAAAAGGTTGATAATCAGGATAAAATCTTTTCTATTTATGAACTTCACACGGATATAATAGTGAAGGGCAGTCGCGAAACTAAGTTTGGGCACAAGGTAAATTTTGTTCACGGGAAAAGCAATTTGGTGCTAAGTGTGAAAACACTCAAGGGCAATCCAGCTGACAGCACGCTGTATCAATCGGCGGTCGAAGAGGTGATAAACACCTATAAAATTGTTCCTCGGGACAGTGCTACGGACGGCGGCTTTGCAAGTTTGGAAAATTTACAATATGCTCAAAATAAGGGAATTATCAATGTTGTTTTCAACAAAATAGTAGGAAGTTTGCGTAATGTTTGCACGAGTTTGAATTTAGAAACTCGGCTAAAAAAATGGCGTAGCACCGCGGAGGCGATAATCTCCAATGTCAAACGCGGATTCAATTTACAGCGTTGCAACTGGAAAGGCGAAGACCATTTTGCTCAAAAAGTTTTATGGAGTACGATTGCTTACAATATCAGAGTAATGGCTGCGAAGATAAAAATGGCAGCATAAAACAAACTTTATAGACGGACACTAATTAGTGATAGGTGATGGTTATCGGAAAACAAATAACTCTAACAGGGTTTTAAACCACCTGTTAGAGTTAGTATTTATGGCTGCCTTGGCACACTAATAATTTATTTCAGCCAATCGTAGCCTTTTTCTTCGAGTTCGAGGGCAAGTTCTTTACCGCCGGTTAATACAATTTTCCCATCGGCAAGCACGTGTACAAAATCGGGAATAATATAGTCGAGCAGGCGCTGATAGTGCGTAATAACGATTGATGCGTTATCCGTGCGGCGCAAGCGGTTAACTCCATTTGCCACAATTCGCAGAGCATCGATGTCAAGTCCGCTATCTGTTTCGTCGAGGATGGCAAGGTCGGGGTCGAGCATCGCCATTTGGAAAATTTCATTTCGTTTTTTTTCGCCACCCGAAAATCCTTCGTTTACCGAGCGATTGGTGAGTTTATTGTCCATCTCCACAATTTCCTTTTTTTCGCGCATTAGTCGCAAAAAATCGCTTGACGAAAGTGGCTCAAGATTTTTATATTTACGGTGTTCGTTTACGGCAGCCCGCATAAAATTTACCATACTCACACCGGGAATTTCGACAGGATACTGAAATGAGAGAAAAATCCCTTCGCAAGAGCGAACTTCGGGCTGTAACGCTAACAAGTCTTTGCCCTTAAAAAACACTTCGCCCTGCGTTACTTCGTAGCCTTCGCGCCCGGTAAGTACGGCAGCAAGAGTAGATTTCCCTGCGCCATTTGGACCCATTATGGCGTGGATTTCGCCTGCATTTATTTCGAGATTCAAGCCTTTTAATATTTCCTTGCCGTTAATTGAGGCGTAAAGATTGCGTATTGTCAATAAGTTTTGCATATTATTTATATAA
>JAITXR010000050.1 GCA_031284665.1 Paludibacter sp. | reverse complement strand
ATAACTAATTAAAAAATGTACGATTTAATAATTATTGGTGGCGGACCTGCCGGATATGTAGCAGCCGAGCGTGCCGGACACAAAGGACTAAATGTTCTGATTTTTGAGAAAAAAAATATGGGCGGCGTGTGCCTCAACGAGGGCTGCATACCTACTAAAACGCTGTTATACAGCGCAAAAACCTACGACAACGCTTTGCACGGCGATAAGTATGGTATTACTGTCGAAAATCTCAAATTCGATTTTGAGAAAATTGTTGCTCGCAAAAACAAAGTTGTTCGCAAACTTGTAGCGGGAGTAGAAGGTAAAATGAAAAGCAATCACGTTACAGTTGTGAAAGGCGAGGCAATTATCAAAGGTAAAAACTCCGATGGAATTGCAGTGGCGTGTGGCGACGAAAATTATCTTGGCAAAAACTTGCTTATTTGCACCGGCTCTGAGGCGTTTATTCCTCCAATTCCCGGATTGGCAGAGGCGGGCGATATTATCCTTACCAACCGCGAAATTCTCGATCTGCGTCAACAACCTCGCTCGCTCGTTATTATTGGCGGAGGTGTGATTGGAATGGAATTTGCGAGTTTTTACAATTCGCTTGGCACGCAAGTTACTGTTGTAGAGATGCTTCCCGAAATTTTGGGTGGGCTCGACGGCGAAATAAGTGCTATGCTCCGCGATATTTATGCAAAAAAAGGTATAAATATTAACCTACAGGCAAAAGTTGTAAAAATCGAAGGCAACAAAGTATTTTTTGAAAAAGATGGAAAAACCGACTCTGTGGAAGGAGAAAAAATCCTTGTCAGTGTTGGTCGGCGCCCTGTTACAAAGGGTTTTGGGCTTGAGAATTTGGGCGTTGAACTTTTTAAAGGCGGCATAAAAACCGACGAAAAAATGCGCACCAATATTCCCAACGTTTTTGCTGCCGGCGATGTTACCGGATTTTCGCTACTTGCCCACACCGCAAGTCGCGAGGGCGAAGTGGTGGTTAATAACCTTACTGCGCGCAACGACCGTATGCGTTACAATGCAATTCCGGGCGTTGTCTATACTAATCCAGAAGTGGCAGGCGTGGGCGAAACAGAAGAATCAGCCAAAGCCAAAGGTTTGAAATACAAAGTATTAAAACTCCCAATGGCTTATGCCGGACGATTTGTTGCCGAAAATGAAGGCGGAGCAGGACTTTGCAAAGTGCTTGTAGGTGAAAAATATGGTGAAGTTATTGGCGTTCATTTGCTCGGCAACCCAAGCAGCGAAATAATTTATGGCGCTTGCATTGCCATCGAACAGGAAATGACGGTCGAAGAATTACAAGAAGTCGTATTTCCGCATCCTACTGTAAGCGAGATATTTAAGGAAACAATATTTGCTTGATTGAAATTAAAATATTAAATAAACCTGCGAATTCCCAGCGAGTTAGCAGGTTTTTTTTGTCTGAACTATGATTTTAATATGATTGCTTGAAGACTATGATTAAGAAACGGACATCTGTTAGTGAATAGTGAAAATAAACCGTAGGTTTTTCATATCAATAGAAAACGCAACACCATAAACCCCAATTCTCCGTAGGAGATACACACAAAAAACGTGCGCGAAACGTAACACGTTTTTGAAACGTGTTACGTTTAATTCACACTAATCGTTAATCACTGCTTCGTATCTTCTTGCCTTTCTGCCTTCGTGTTCAAAAAATTTCTTTCTTTTTCTTTGGGACAATGGGGACTTTTTGGGACAATGGGGACATTAACCGCTCTTTAATTTCTTCATTCCTAAATTTCTTCATTTCTTAATTGGCATATTAGCAAATTGTTTATTGTACCCCGCTCTTTAATTTTCAATTTTCAACTTTCTTAATTGGTACATTAACCATTATTTTATGTTTTTTCCGCTTATACTTTCGTGTGCAAAGAAATTTATTTATATTTGCACAAAAAAGAAATTTACCTGCTGTGGTATGAGACAAACTTTTTTCATATTATTTATTTTTCTGTGCAGCGCTTTGTTCGCAGGTAGTATCAATCCTGCCGATACTGTTAATTCAAAAAATTTGACGTATCAGGTCGATGGTGGCGATACGCTTTATCTTGCCTCTTTGCACGAAGTCTATATTTACCCGCGTAATCTGCTCTACAAAAACGAAAAAGAGGAAAAGTTTTTTTGGAAAACGGTCAGAGATGTTAAACGGACTTTGCCATACGCGCATTTAGTGGCGTCGGAACTTGAAAAGGTAAATGCTACGCTCGAAAATTTACAGGACAAAAAAGCGCAAAAAAAATTTATTAATCAATATCAAAAAGAAGTTTTTGAAAAATACGAAGCCGACCTTCGACGAATGACGGTAAGTCAAGGGAAAATGCTGATAAAACTTGTTGACCGCCAATGCGATAGAAGTACTTTTGAATTGATAAAACTGTATAAAGGTGGTTTTACGGCTTTCTTTTGGCAGGGAATTGCAGGAATTTTCGGGGCAAATCTTAAAAGTCAATACGATGCCAGCGACACCGACAAAGTAGTGGAACGGATAATTTTACTCGTGGAGGCAGGGCAGTTGTGAAACAATGTGACAATACACAATAAACAATGTGCAAATGTGCTAATAAACAATTAAGAAATTAAAAAAATTAGTGATTAACGATTAGTGATTAATGATTAGTGAAAATACTACTAATTTGGTAACTTCTTTACCTTCATTAACTTCTCTAACTTCATTCTCAAACATTCAAACTACTCAAACTTTTCAAAACTTGAAAAACTTACTTATTATATTGAGCATTATTAGTGTATCTGCGGTTTTTGCTGACGATTACTATTTTTATGTTCAGTTGACCGATAAAAACAATACTCCATTTTCGCTTGCCAATGCGCCTGCGTTTTTGTCGCCTGACGCAATTGCTCGCAGGCAACGAATGAATATTGCAATAGACTCAAGCGATTTTCCCGTTAATCCGCTGTATGTTGAGCAAGTAAAAAACCATTCGGCACGCATTGTTGGGCAAAGTCGATGGTTGAATGGTTTGACGGTGGCGTTAACCGATTCGGCACAAATAAGCACAATCGAAACATTGCATTTTGTTGATTTTGTGAAATATACAGGAAAACGAGGCAGTACTAACGGAGTGCAAAGGAGCAAACAATCAGGCATTTCCAGAGTAACCAACAATAACACACTTCCTCAGTTACAACAGATTAAAGCCGATTATTTACATTCGTTGGGTTATCGTGGCAATGGAGTAAAAATGGCAGTAATTGATGCCGGTTTTTTGCATGTTGACGTTAACCACGCTTTCGATTCGCTGCGTAACGAAGGCAGGTTGCTTGGCACTCGCGATTTTTCGGATTCCAATCCCAATGTTTTTGCAGGACATTATCACGGCGCAAATGTATTGTCGATTATTGCAGGTAATTTGTCCGACCAATTTATTGGTTCAGCCCCCGATGCGCAATATCTGTTGTTAGTTTCGGAGTATTTTCCGAGCGAATATCCTGTTGAAACAGATTTTTGGGTTTCGGCAGCCGAATATGCCGACAGTGCAGGAGTCGAAATAATTTCGTCTTCGCTTGGATATGGCGTGTTTACTTCCGATAATTCGCTGAGTTTCAAATATCAAGATATGACCGGCGCGGTCTCCAGAGCAAGTCGTGCTGCCACTATTGCCTCGCACAAAGGCATAATTGTTTGTTCAAGTGCCGGAAACGAGGGTAGCACTGCGTGGCATTATATCACTTCCCCCGGTGATGCCGACGGTATTATTACCGTTGGAGCGGTTACGGCGGCAGGCAATCCAAGCAGTTTTTCGTCGTATGGACCGTCAGCCGACAATCGGATAAAGCCCGAAATTGCGGCAATGGGTACGTCAATAGTTTTTGTGGATAATAACGGCACACTATCGTCGGGTAATGGAACTTCGTATGCTACGCCATTGGTTGCGGGTGCTGTGGCGTCGTTTTTGCAGTATGTAAAGGCAAATTTTGCGACTTACTCCGTTGCCGCAATTCGTGATGCAATTATTAAAAGTGCCAATCATTACGACTCGCCAACAGCACAATCGGGTTACGGCATTCCTGATTTTCAAGTAGCAAAAACCAATATCGACAGCATATTACCTCCTAAAAACAATAATTCGCCCGAAAAGAAATTTTTTTTTTCAATAAGCGATAAATGCCTTCACATTGCCAAAGATTTATCCGAAAACACAGTTCATATTTTTTCGGTTGATGGGAAAATGCTCTATTCAAAAAACAATGTAAACGATAAAATTTCGCTTGCCGATTTAGCAAAAGGTTGTTATATTGTGCGCTTGAAAAGTCAAAATTTTGTTGATTCTCAAATAATAATTATTGAATAAATGGAATCCATATCGCTATTTGAACTTACTTCAAAAGTAAAACAGGCAGTAAAATACAATTTTTCGGCAGCCGTCTGGGTGCGAGCCGAAATTAGCACTTTGAGCGAGCGAGCAGGCGGACATTGCTATTTGGAACTTGTGGAAAAAGACGAAAGCGACGACCGTATAAAAGCGCGCAGCAATGCCAATATCTGGGCAAATACGTATAAAATTCTAAAACCATATTTCGAAAGTAATACCGGCGAAAATTTGCGCGCAGGATTAAATGTGTTAGTTGCCGTAACGATTGAATATCACGAAATTTACGGTTTTAGTTTGAATATCAAGGATATAGAACCTTCGTTTACAGTCGGCGAACTTGCCGCGCGGAGAATAAAAATTATTCGGCAACTCGAAAGCGAAGGCGTGGCGGAAATGAATCGAAGTTTGAAATTTCCGGCTCTTCCTCAGCGCATAGCGGTGATTACTTCGGCAACAGCAGCCGGATACGACGATTTTGTACATCAAATTACCAACAATCCGGATGGATTTGCATTTTATCTTAAACTGTTTCCTGCCGTTATGCAGGGCGAGCAGGCGGAGGGGTCGATTATTGCGGCACTCGACAAAGTTTTTCGGCACGAGAATTTGTTCGATGCCGTACTTATTACGCGCGGAGGCGGCGCAACTACCGATTTAGCCTGTTTTGATTCATACAATTTGGCTATTAATTGTTGCCAATTTCCATTGCCAATTATTACGGCTATTGGGCATCAACGCGACGTTTCGATACTCGATATGGTGGCGCATACTTCGGTCAAAACTCCGACTGCCGCCGCCGAAATGTTACTGCAATTGCTGCGAAATGCGGATGAAAATATTGACGATGCCGGACAAAAAATTTATCAAATTGTAAATTCAATTATTGATAATCAGCAATATAATTTAGAACAGACAAAGTGGAAAATTCGCCAAACGCTCAAAAATCAAATAAATTCTAAATTTCTGATTTTGGAACGCCAAAAGCAAACTCTTAGTTCGGCGTTAAGAATACGAGCGTTGAACGAGCGTAACCGCCTGCACACGATAGAACAAAAAATAGAATCACACTCGCCATCGTTTCTGCTAAAACACGGTTACAGTATCACAATAGTAAACGGCGCACGATTGACATCGGTAAAAAACCTGCAAAAAGGCGATAAACTTTTGACCTTTCTGCCCGATGGCTCAGTAGAAAGTGTAGTGGAAAAAGCAATTATTAATGATTAATGGTTAATGGTTAATTTGGGTGCACGGTAAACGGTGCACGAAAAGACTACTAATTTGGAAATTAATCACTTATCACTTATCGTTAATCACTATTCTTTGTGTCTTCTTGTCTTATTATCTTTCTGTTCACATAAAAGAGCGCTTACGTTTGCCGTATATCCTTGCGCGCTATAAACTACAAACTATTAACTATTTAAATATTGCTGCTCGTAGTACGATTGATAAGCACCACTTGTAACATTGTCGAGCCATTGGCGGTTGGCGAGATACC
>JAITXR010000049.1 GCA_031284665.1 Paludibacter sp. | reverse complement strand
GATGCAGCGTTTTTTGGCAACATTCAATAACGGACACGTTTTTTGCATTAAACCCGAATATTTAGATAAGTATTTAGCAATGCCAATGATACATACAAAAATCGACAAAAATAAATTATACGTTGAAAAAATAAGTGAACATTATCAGAGTAATATTAAAAAAGGTGATGAAATAGTGAGTATTAACGATTTAATGCCAAATGAATTTAGAAAAAACAATATTTTGCCTTATATTTCTGCTTCCAACACAGAAGCAAAACTGTACGATGCAATAGGTTATCAAACTCTTTTGGCTTTGAAATTTGATAATGAAACTTTAAAATTAGGCATTAAACGGAAAAACAACATTGAAATTTGTGAAATTCCATACATCAATTATAGTGATTTATTACAAGAAGATAGTACTAAATATCGTCAAATGGTAACTTTCTATTATGATAAAAACAACGATTATTCTTATGAAAACATTTTTATAACTGACAAAAAGAATGATTTTGCATATATTAAATTGACAAAATGCGATGATGAATTTCGCGATTTCTTTTTTGCAAATTACGACAGCATAATGAAATTTAACAATTTAATTATTGATGTTGCGTATGGACGGGGTGGTGATGGCAATACTACTGCTGTGCCGTTGAGACTGCTACTCAATCAGGATACTATTTATTACTATCCCGACAGTACAAAAACAAATAATTCGGTTATGAAGGCTCGCGCAAATGTAAAAATTAATCATTACAAGCCCGAAGATGTGCCGCAAGATTTTAAAGACAAATATTATTCATATTATTACAATAATCATTTTGAATTTGATACCTTTTTAAACGGATTTTATGAAAATCCGGCACCTGATTCTCTGCGTTACAAAGGGAATATTTATGTGATTATTAACTCACAGACAGCATCTGCCTCCGAAGGTTTTGCGTTAATGCTATCTCAAAACAAAAATGTAAAAATGCTTGGCAAAAAAACTATTGGAGCGTTGGGGCAACCATTAGTACTGTTTTTGCCATCAGAGATGCAGGTTTTTATAAATACTACAAAAACATACGACTATAAAGGCAATGCCGTATCAAGTGGCATTCCACCCGATTATGAATATGATTTTGCGGATTTTTACAAAACCGAAAATAAACAAGAGATGTTATCTAAATTTATCAAAGTAATAAAGGCATTTGAAAATACATCTCGTCCTGCAAAAAATTAACAGATGTTTGTAGAGACGTGGCATGCCACGTCTCTACAAACAAACAATTATTAATCTTTGTATAAACAACCCATTTTTTAATCAATTAGATTAACAGTTGATGCTTTTTTCTTATGGCTAACCGTAAAATAACGGAAATTACTCAAAGTTTCTAAAAAATTCCAATTTTTTCTCTGCTCGTGCAGTAACAAACCCTAACAAGTGTGGTGTAAAAAATTTAAGGTTAATTAAAAAAATATTCGTTCCGAAATTTCCCGTAGGGAATATATATCAATAGAAAACACAACACCATAAACCCCAATTCTCCGTAGGAGATTCACAATATACGATATGACAGATTAATAGAAACACATTAAACCCGATTGAATAATATGAAACCTCTACGAGGTTTTGTATCTGGTGTGGCATATTATTTTCTATTGATATGAAAGTCCTACGGACTATGAAAAATTAGAACGCAAAAAAATTTCAATCAAATATCAAATTTTTTACAGCCTACCTAACAAGGTTTAAAACTCTGTTAGAGTTAAAGCCAAATTATATCTACTTTCATTTTAAAAGTTGAATTTTACAGCGTAAAAGTGTTGTTTTATGCAAATATTATATATTTTTGCCAACGAAAAAATAATAACACTCAAAAATGCCAACTATTTCTCAACGAGGCTGCTCAATGCCTGAATCGCCAATTCGCAAATTAGTGCCGCTTGCCAATAAAGCCAAAGCACGCGGAATTAAAGTTTATCACCTTAATATCGGTCAGCCCGACATCCAAACGCCTCAAATTGCCCTTGATGCCATCCGCAATATCGACCGTAAAGTGTTGGAATACAGCCCCAGCGACGGATTGCAAACGCTTAAAACCAAACTTGCGGCTTATTATCGCACCTTTAATATCGATGTTAGCCAAGATGATATTATTGTTACTACCGGAGGCTCGGAAGCCGTGAATTTTGCCTTTATGAGTTGCCTCGACCCGGGCGACGAAATTATTGTACCCGAGCCTGCTTATGCCAATTATACTGCATTTGCTATCGCAGCAGGCGCAATTGTAAAACCGGTAGTTTCGAGTATCGACGAAGGTTTTGCACTGCCACATATCGAGCAGTTTGAAGAATTGATAACCCCGCGCACAAAAGGTATTTTGATTTGCAATCCCAATAATCCTACCGGCTACCTCTACACCAGAGCCGAAATGAACAAAATACGCGATTTAGTGCGGAAATACGACCTTTATTTGTTTTCGGACGAGGTTTATCGTGAATTTTGCTACACAGGTGCGCCCTACATTTCAGCCTTCCATTTGGACGGAATAGAAGAAAATGTGGTATTAATCGATTCTGTTTCAAAACGTTACAGTATGACCGGAGTCCGTATTGGCGCATTAGTTACTAAAAATAGTGATGTAAAGCGCAATGTTATGAAATTTTGCCAAGCACGTTTAAGCCCGCCGCTGCTCGGTCAGATTGCAGCCGAAGCCGCTGTGGATACTCCGCAAAAATATATGCTCGAAATTTATAATGAATATGTGGAACGGCGTAACTTTTTAATTGACGGACTAAACCGCATACAAGGCGTTTATTCACCAATTCCGATGGG
>JAITXR010000400.1 GCA_031284665.1 Paludibacter sp. | reverse complement strand
GGAGAGTCGCCGTTTACTACCACAATGTAAGTTCCGGTAGATAATGTTTGTGTATATTCGTTTGAAGATTGAACTGAAGAAGCAATCAACTGACCTGTTACAGAATAAACGTTAATACGATTGTTGCCTTTCAAGTTTTTCACTGTCAACACGTTGTTTCCTGTGAATACATAAGCGTTTGATGTAGTATTTTGTTTCACAGCCAAAGCCTCAACGTCCGTAATTTTCCAGTAATGGAAAGTGCTTGAGCCGTTTTTATCTACATATATGCCGTCAAACTCGGCAACAGGAGCATTATCGTTTGCACCAACATACGATGTAGTGCGTTGTCCTCCGGCAGTAATACATTTAATAGTATGCCAATCCTGATTAACTACTTTTTTGATAATAAATTTAGCAAAATCAGTAGTGTTATCGTCGCCCCAAGTGAGACCATAATCATCAAATCTACCTTCTTCGGCTAACGGTATATTAAGGCGAGTCAGATATTTATTCAGCGAAAGAATTTTAATGTTATATTCTCCCTGTACGTCAGTTGCCACAAATTGGAATTGTTGTGTGGTAGATTGCGAATTTGAGAAAACAGCAGGAGTATTGGCATTTGTTTCGTCGCTATATTCGCCAAAATAAAATCCGCTGTAATGTTGAATATAATATGTTTTGGTCAAATCCGGTTGAAATGGATTTACAGCAGCAATCACAGCAGTCAAAGCATTATTTAATGCCAAGGTAGCATCGCCTACTTGTGTTTGAGTAGCAGCGGCATCAGCAAAAACGATTTCGGCAGCATTTTTGGCTGCAACAAAAGCATCGTACTCGGCAGCAGGATATTGGTCGGAGCCATCACCACGAACTGCATTAGCCAAAAATTCGCTTGCGGCAGCTATTGCTTCTTCCAATACGCTTTTATTTACCTCTACAAGAGTTATATCCTGAAATTTCCAATAATGTTTGCCATCGTTGCCGCTTTTGTTCAAATATACACCCGAATTGGCATCGTTAGAATCTGTTCCCAGACATGAATTTTCAGTTCCTCCATTAGAATTTGTTACTGTTACTATACCGATAATTGTATAAAAACCTGTTCCTGTGGATTTAATCTGAAATTCGGAAAATTCACTTGTAGCGTCATCGTTCCATTTAACTCCCCAAAAATAAGTATAAGGACCTCCGACCGGACCAACATCGCGGGTCATAAATTTTCCGGTAGCCACATTTTTAATATTGTACACATTAGGTTTTCCTTGTACTGCTACAAACTGAAAGTGTTGATTAGGAGTCCAATCGGCGGCGGCAATGATGCCTCCATTAGTAAAATAATAATTGCTGGAGTGAACAACGTAAAAAGTTTTCGTTACATCTGGTTGGAAAGGATATACCGAAGCACGATAAGCATCTAATGCATCGGAAAGACGTGCTAACTCCTCGTTTACTTCTGTTTGTGTAGCCTGAGCATCGTCATATACTTCCTGCGCATCGGTTATTGCATTATATAATGCGGTGCGATTAGCAGCGGGATACTGGTCGGAGCCTGTTCCTGCGCTTGTAGAACTGTAAATAGCATTTGCTTCGGTTAATTTGAGTAGCAAAGCGTCTTTATCCACGTCGTTGGAGTATTCTTTGATTTTCCATTGATACTTGTTGTCGGTAGTTCCGTTTTTGTTGCCATACACAGCAGAGCCTGCTGTAGCATTATCCGAGCCGAGCATTGAGCCGCTGCCAAGATTTTTAATTTGAATGTAATCGCTGGTACCGGCAATGCTTACTATTTGATACTTGCCATTGGCAGGAGTAGCAATAGTGGTTACATCTTTTACCCAGCCCATTGTCCAAGCATTTGCGCCGGTACGTACCAGATAATCGTCGTCATATACATTTTTAATGTAAAATGTTCCATCTTCGCCGGCTACCGGTTCAAACACAAAAACTTGATCCCAATTTCCGGTTGGAGTTTGAATTGTAGGCGCTTCTGCATTGAGATTTCGCGCAAGAAAAAATCCTGTTGCTTGAACAATACTATAATATTGTCCATCTACAGGAACGGTAATTGAAGGTTGCGCCATCAGCGAACTTTGGCACATAAGCATTGCTGCTAAAAGAAAAAAGTAGCTCTTTTTCATGATAAAAAAATTTATTTGTTAATTTGTAAATAATAATAGTTTTTGTTGAAAAAAATCAACAAACAAAAATACTTGTTTTGCCACAATTAATTCACGGTAAATCGTGCAATTTTGATGGATAAAATATGCAAAAGGCAGGATAAAATAGGCAAAACGCTTTGTAGTCGAAAATATAGATTTATATTTGTTTAAAATTATTTGAAACATTATGTTTAAACACTATTTCATTATTGTAATATTTTGTGTCTTTGCCCTACTGTGTGGCAATCGCGCTTTTTCGCAAGCATTCACAATACGCCATTTGGGTGTAGAAAACGGATTGTCGAACAATTATATTGTCGATATTGCTCAGGATGCAAAGGGTTGCATTTGGATTGCTACCGAAAGTGGACTAAACCGTTTCGATGGACAAAGGTTTAGCGTTTACCAAACCAACAATTCGTACTTACTAAGCAACGAACTGAATACTTTGCTGTACGATAAAGTGGAAAACAAATTATGGATAGGAACGCAACGAAATGGAATAAATATTTTTGATATTCCATCCGAAACTTTCGGGAAAATTACAATCGAAAATGGTCTATCGACCAACGATGTAACGCATCTGTCGCTTGCCGCCGACGGTGGAATTTGGATTACACATTATCACGTTGGCATTGAGTATTACAACAGGACAACAAAAGAAACAACTCTGTACAGCAATGTATCTGTCGAAAATCTCAAATCACAAAATTGGTGCTCAGCCGACGACGGAGCAGGTAATTTATATGTAGGGCACGCTCAAGACGGATTTAGTATTATCGACTTAAAGAGAAAAACTGCCGAAAATTTTTGCCACGAGCCAAAAGATTTCAAATCGCTACCGGGGAATACCGTACGCTCCATATTAATTGACTCACAAAAAAATGTTTGGATTGGGACTAACAAAGGACTTGCGCTTTTCAACCCTCAAACAAAAAAAATTATCACTTTCAGCCATAATCCCCAAAACCCACATTCCATTATTTCCGATAATATCTACGAAATTCGCGAAATGAACAACGGCGAACTGTGGATAGCAACAGATATGGGCGGCATAAGTATTCTTAATCTTAGAAGTATAACGCTTGTAAATCCCGAAAAAGTGGTTTTTCGTAATATCGCAGCATCAACAGATAATTCAGGACTTTCGTCAGGCAATATACACTCAATATTTCAGGACAGTTTTGGGAATATCTGGATTGGAAACAACGGTAGCGGGATAGACTTTATTGGCAAAATTCAACCTATTTTTCAAACACTGCCGAATAAAATCCAAAAAACCGAAGAAGATAAAAGCAAACCTGTTTGCGGAATCGCTACCGACAAGGAAGGACAAGTTTGGATTGGAAACGAAAACGACATTACTGTTTTTTATAATGCTAAACTAATTCAAAAAATCAACATATCAAAATACATTACAAATCCTGCTTCGCGAATTTGCGCCACCCATCTCGATTCTCGCGGCTTACTTTGGATAGGACTTCTGAACGATTGTATTTTGAGATATAACCCGCAGACCAAGCAAACAGAAAAAATAAAATTAGAAACAAACAACTTGGCTTTTATATCTTTTTTTGAGGATGCGGATGGGAAAATGTGGATTGGAAGCGAAAGCGGCATTTATTCTTTTCAGCAAGGCAATATACAGAAAGAGGACAGCATAAATAATCAATTGAAAGATATAGTAATACGCAGTATTGTGCGCGACAAACAAGGAAAACTGTGGATAGGAACTTTTGGTAAAGGAATTTCGATTTTTGACCAAAACAACCATCTGCTTAGCAATTTGGAAACCGATAGCGGATTTATTTCAAATGCCATAAATCACTTATTGTTAGACTCAAAAGGCGGGATGTGGGCTGCCACACGAAACGGCTTGGCATATTTTGCCGACAGCGACAAACCCGAGCAATACAAAATATATAATGAACAACAAGGACTTGCCGACACTTATATCCGCGCCATTGCCGAAGATAATAACGCCAATATATGGATAAGCAGCAATAGAAGTATTGCGATGTGGAACAAACAGAAACAGTTTTTTGATAACTACGACCATCGAGATGGCATCAGTATGGGGAATTTTATCGAAGGTTTAGCCTGCACTACAAGCGATGGTATAATTTATTTCGGCTCTACAAATGGCATTTGCTGTTTTAATCCCGCCACAATCGCAGCCGAACAGCAAGTTGCCTCAATTCAAATTATGGAATGTAAGGTTTTCAATCGGCAAATCGAAAGCCGTGAAGAAGGTTATCTCGTAATTGCCGAAAATGGGCGAATAGAACTGCCTTACAATCAGAACTCGTTCCGAATATCGTTTTCGTCGCCCAACTACGCCCAAAGCGGACAAGTGGAATATGCTTATATGATTGAAGGTTTGGATAATAAATGGTATAATACGCAAGGCGAAAATCAGGTTACTTTCCGAAATCTGGCTAATGGTCAATATGTGTTCAGCGTTAAATCTCGCCTGAGAAATGGCGAATGGGACGAAGTCAATATTGCCTCGCTGACAATAATAATAAATCCTCCGTTTTGGATGGCATGGTATGCTAAATTATTGTATTCCATATTATTAATTGTGGGCATTGTATATATTATTCGTTTCTATCTGCGCCGAATGAACTTGGAAACATCGCTCGAAATAGAACGTAAAGAAAGTCAAAATCGGCAGGAACTCAACGACGAAAGACTGCGTTTTTACACTAACATAACACACGAATTGCGCACTCCACTGACATTAATATTAGGTCCTTTGGAAGATTTGTTGAACGACAAAAATCTATCGGATTATTACAATAAAAAAATAGAAATAATTCACAGCAGCGCAACCCGATTACTCAATCTTATAAATCAAATTCTCGAATTTCGGAAAACCGAAACTCAAAACCGCCGTCTAACAGTAAGTAAAGGTAATCTGGCAAATTTAGTAACCGAAATAGGCTTGCGTTACAAAGAAATAAACCGCAACGATAAGGTAAAATATAACATCAATATTGAAGCCCAAAATGCTGAACTTTATTTCGATTCCGATATGATTACAACAATTTTGAGCAACTTGCTTTCAAACGCTGTAAAATACACAACCCAAGGCGAAATCAGAATTACATTACGCGAATTGGGAAAAGAAAACAATCGCTATATGGAAATAGAAGTAAGCGACAGCGGATATGGCATTGAGAAAGAGGCTCTTCCGTATATTTTCGACCGCTATTATCAGGCAAAAGGGAAACATCAGGCATCAGGCACAGGTATAGGGCTGGCACTCGTCAAATCCCTTACCGACCTGCACGAAGGCATAATTAATGTTACAAGCGAAGTAGGAAGAGGCACGACTTTCAGTTTGCAAATTCTAAAATACAATTCATATCCCAACGCCTTACACAAAGAAGGACAAGACAAGGCTGCAAGCACAACTACAACAACAGGCGACAACCTAAATGCCGAAGACGAAAACGATAATCGCCCGATGCTACTTGTAGTCGAGGACAATACCGATATTCGAGAATATATCAGCACATCGTTTGCGGCTGAATATCAAATTATTTCGGCATCAAACGGCAAAGAAGGCTTGGAACTTGCTCAAAAACACATTCCAAATATTATTGTCAGCGATATTATGATGCCGATAATGGACGGCATCGAACTTTGTAAGAAAATAAAAGAAGATATTAGAACAAGCCATATCCCAATAATCCTGTTGACCGCCAAAGATACAATTCAGGACAAGGAAACCGGATATATAAGCGGTGCAGATTCGTATCTGACAAAACCTTTCTCGGCTAAATTACTACAAAGTCGCATCGGAAACCTGTTAGAAAGTCGCCAAAAATTAGCGCAGCAAATTACAGCCAATATACACGAATTAACTCCCGAAGATAAAGACAAGCCACTAAAAATCAGCGCTCTCGACCAAAAATTTTTAGCCCAGATTACCGAAATTATTGAGGCAAACTTGGATTCTGACCAATTGGATATTTCGTTTATACTGAAAAAAATACGAATGAGCCATTCCACTTTCTATCGTAAAATAAAGGGACTAACCTCAATTTCGGCAAACGAATTTATCCGTAAAATCCGCCTTAAAAATAGCGTATTACTGCTAATGAGCGGAGAATACAACGTGTCGGAAATTGCCTATATGTGCGGTTTCAACGATGTGGACTACTTCCGCGAATGTTTCAAAAAAGAATACGGAATGTCGCCAAAAGAATATTTAAAACAAAATTCATAAACAAAATTTACTTTACAATTTAATACAATAAAAACAAATGAAAACTTTTAGAAATTTACTCGTTTTATCGCTCTTTGCTGTTGCCATACAAACGTCAACACAAGCGCAAACACAATTAACAAATTTACCAACATTTTACATCACTACCACCAACAACGCCCCTGTTGCGAATAAAGAAACTTGGGTGCCGGGGAATATAACAGTGGTAAGTTCCGATGCTTCCGAAAACTTGACAATAGCATTAGACATACGCGGACGTGGCAATTCTACTTGGGGAATGGCAAAAAAACCATACCGCATCAAACTGAACAAAAAAACCAACTTGCTGAATTTGCCCGCAAAACAGAAAAATTGGGTTTTGCTTGCCAATTATGCTGACAAAACACTGATACGCAATGCCGTAGGCTTCAAAATCAGCGAACTTTTAGGCTTTGAATACACTGCTCCAACACGCTTCGTAGATGTGTATCTGAACGGTGCTTTTCAGGGTAACTATATGCTTACCGACCAAATAGAAGTGGCAGAAGATTTACAGCGAGTGCCGGTAGAAGAACTTAAAATAACAGACACGGCACTCCCGAAAATTTCCGGCGGCTATCTTGTTGAGATTGACGGCTTTGCTAATGGAGAGCCGGAATGGTTTACAACTACACAAGCATTAAAAGTAACAATAAAATACCCAAAAGACGACGAAATTAATGCACAACAAAGAACTTATATTCACAATATAATTCAAACTTTTGAAGATGCTTTGTTTGCGACAGATTTTACCAACCCCACAACAGGTTACCGCAGTTTGGTTGACACCACTTCGCTGATAAACTGGTACATTGCAAGCGAGTTGACAGGAAATTCGGATAGTTTTTGGAGTACCTATATTTACAAAAAACGCAATAACGATAAAATCGTCTTTGGTCCATTATGGGATATGGATATTGCCTTTAACAACGATAACCGCTTGGGTAATGCTGTGCAAAAACTAATGCGCGATTACGCCCACGCTCCTCGCACTTGGATACAACGCCTGTGGCAAGACGAGTGGTTTCGCGCGGCTGTGAACAGACGATGGATAGAATTTAAAAACGGCACGCAGTTAAACAACAATTTATTGGCTTACGTAGATTCTCTCAATAATTTGATAAATGCCTCGCAACAACAAAACTTCACACGTTGGAATATACTGAATCAACAAGTTTATAACGAACAGTTTCTTTTTCCTACTTACGCGGGCGGAGTAAATTATCTCAAAACCTATATTACTCAGCGCATTAACTTTCTGACAACAAGTTTTGCAAGCACTCAACCGCCTGTCCCCACAGCGGCATTTGTGGCTGAAAACTTCTATTACCGCATTCTGAACGAAGGCTCAAACAACGCTATCGCCGTAGCCGACAGTTCATTGTTGCAAGGCAGTGCATTATATATGTGGTCGCCTATCGACAATGATTCAAGCCAACTGTGGAGTATTAAAGCATTGGCAAACAACCATTTCCAAATCATTAATCTTAATTCGGGAATGGCAATAACAGGCAATGGACGTCAAAACAACCTGACACAAACACTGCCCGACACTACCATTGCAGCACAAAGATGGAAAATTACGCCGGTACTCACAGGCGGACTTTACGGACTCGAAAATGTGGCAAGCAACCTATCGGCAAATAACAGCGGAGGCAGCACTGCTAACGGAACGCCGCTGATTGAATACGATAATGCTATTACACTTGCCGAAAAACGTAATCAACATTGGTATCTCTCAAAAGTGATGCAAATACCGGATACAACGCCAAACGCAATAATTGCAGTACATAATACTATATTGAAAATTTATCCTAATCCGGCTAAAAATTATATTACTATCGCCGAGCAAGCAAACAAGCAACTTGTAATTACCGACTTATTAGGCAAAATAATCCTAAAAACTACAATACAATCCAACAACGAAAACTTTAATATTTCTCAATTCCCTGCAAGTGTGTATTTTATAAATATTACAGATGCTTCGGGAAATGTAAATACAAGTAAATTGCTGAAACTATAATGATTAGTGGTTAATGATAAATGGTTAATGGTTAATTTGCAAATTAAAAAACTTTGACAAACTTAGCAATCCGTGTCTGTATAATACTAATAATCAGACATTTGCCAACACTCCGATTGCAAAGCGGCGCGAGCGGGATTGTCTGAACTATGATTTTAATATGATTTTTTTGATTACTATGATAAGATACTGATTGCGCTTGTGTGTCCTGTCTGGCGCAAGTTTGCAACTTGTACCTATAATAATTTGCACAAAGTTATAAAATTTTTCACTACTGACCGACAAAAAAAAATAAGAAATAAAAAAAAGGCAATCCATTACAGATTGCCCAAAAAGTTGTATTTTTGAAG
>JAITXR010000372.1 GCA_031284665.1 Paludibacter sp. | reverse complement strand
ACATTGCCTTGTGCAGACATCGATTCAATTTCTTGCCAACGTTGTTCGTAGTTAAAATTTTGCGCATTTGCGACCAAAGAAATTAAAATTATCGAGATAGAAAATAATTTTTTCATAATAGATTTGTTTTTTTACGTGTGATTTTACAAAATTAACGGAATAATTTTTATTTTTGTTTTTTATTTGATTTTTTTCAATTAATTCTGACTATGTTTAAAACCCTGTTAGGGTTAGAGCATATTAATTTTGAAACATTTGTAGATTTTAACCCTAACAGGGTTGGAACCAAATTAATTTGTAATTTTTTTAATTATTTATAACCAAATTCAATGCCCAATGAAAACAATACGTCTTTTTTCGTCTTTATTTCTTCTTTTTTTTATTATTATTAATGCCAATGCCGATGTAAAACTTCCGGCAATTTTGTCGGACAATATGATTTTGCAACAGCAAAGTACTGTCAATATTTGGGGTAAAGCGTCTGTCGGTGAGCAGATTACAGTTACTTCGTCGTGGAACAATACAAATTACACCACCATTACTGCCGCTGATGGAAATTGGTTAGTGAAAATTACAACTCCAAAAGCCGGTAAAATCTTTTCGCTCACAGTGAAAGGTAATAACACTTTGACAATCAATAATATATTGGTTGGCGAAGTATGGCTTTGCTCAGGTCAGTCGAATATGGATTTCTCGGTTTCGAAAATCGCAGGCTGGAAAACAGGAATTATAAACGAGGAAAGCGAAATGCAAGATGCTGATTATCCGCAAATTCGCCTTTTTCACGTCAAACAAGTAACTTCGCTTAGCGAACTTGACGATTGTCAGGGGGAATGGACAGTTTGCAATCGTGAAAATTTGAAAGATTTTTCAGCCGTTGCATTTTTCTTTGGGCGCACATTGTATAAAAATCTAAAAACGCCGATAGGGCTTATCCAATCGTCGTGGGGAGGCACTCCGGCTGAGGCTTGGACAAAAATGTCGCTTATCCGCGAGCAAGCCGTTTATGCCGATAAACTTGCCGTTTACGATAAAATTGAAAGTAACTATGCTGCCGAATTAGCAAAATACGACGCCGCTTTAGCCGAGTATAAAGTGCAAAAAGAAAATGGCAACCCTGACCTGAAAGCACCTCGCAAACCAAACGGCAATAATCACAGCAAATCGCTTGCAACGCTCTGGAATGGAATGATTTACCCGATTGTGAATTACGGTATTAAAGGTGCAATTTGGTATCAAGGCGAAAGTAATGCCGACCATTCGGATGATTATCCGCAAGTTTTCGGAAACTTGATAAACAGTTGGCGTACAGAGTTTAAACGTGGCGATTTTCCGTTTTATTTTGTACAGATTGCGCCGTTTTATCAGCAGCCAGCCGAAATTCGCGAGGCGCAATTAAAAACTTGGCAAACAGTGCCTAATACCGGAATGGCAGTAATTACTGATGCGGGCGACAGCACAGATATTCACCCGCGCAACAAAACTATCCCCGGTAATCGATTGGCTTATTGGGCTTTAGCAAAAACTTATAACAAAAAAATTGCTTTTTCAGGTCCGCTGTATCAGTCGGTAAAATTTGATGCTAATAAAGCCATTCTCACGTTTTTATATACCGAAAAAGGACTGAAAACCGACGGAAACGCTTTAACAGGATTTGTGATTGCCGGAAAAGACAAACGTTTTTATAAGGCTGATGCTCAAATAGTTGGAAAAACAGTTGTAGTCGTGAGCGACAAAGTGAGCGAGCCTGTGGCTGTGCGTTATGGCTGGGGAAATTTTTTCAGGGCAAATCTTTACAATACTGCCGACCTTCCGGCATCGCCTTTCCGTACCGACAGTTGGGCAACTCCGCAAACAGCAATTACATTCGCCGATTCGGAAATGAAACGCAACCCGCAGGCTTGGCAATTAGACCACGGAACAAGATTGTATTTCGGTTATACTCAGGGACTTGGCTGCCTTGCAATGCTAAAAATATGGAAAGCCACCGCTGAACAAAAATATGTAGATTATGTGATGAATTGGTGCGATACTATTATAAACGACAAAGGCGAAATTCATCTTTACGAAATTGAAAAATATAATCTTGACTTTATAAATTCGGGCAAAGTGCTGTTTGATGCGTACCAAATTACAGGCAATAAAAAATATAAAACTGCAATCGACAGGCTTATTACTCAATTGAAAAATCACCCGCGCACTTTCGAAGGTGGATTTTGGCATAAATTGATTTATCAGCATCAAATGTGGCTCGACGGTATTTATATGGCATCTCCGTTTCTTGCTCAATACGCTGCCACATTCGATAAACCGGAAATGTTTGATGATGTTGTAAACCAAATACTTGTCTGTGCAAAACATACTTACGACAGCAAAACCGGACTTTATTATCACGGCTGGGACGAAAGCCACAATCAACGCTGGGCAAATAAGGAAACAGGACAATCGCCTAATTTTTGGGGGCGCAGTATGGGATGGTGGTTTATGGCTTTGGTGGATGTGCTCGACTATCTGCCACAAGACCACGCCAAACGTGCCGAAATTATCAAAATAATTAACGGTTTAGCCGAAACACTTCCAAAATATCAAGACAAAACCGGACTTTGGTATCAGGTGCTTGATATGGGCGGGCGCGAAGGAAATTACCTTGAAGCATCGGTTTCGTCGATGTTTATGTACTCCATAGCAAAGTCAGTAAACAAGGGCTATCTCGACCCAAAATACCGCGCCATTGCCGAAAAAGCCTACGAAGGAATTATGCAAAATCTGATTGTGAGCAACCCCGATGGTACGCTTACACTTACGCAATGCAATGCAGTATCGGGATTAGGCGGTAGTCCGTATCGCGATGGCAGTTACGACTACTACATCCACGAGCGCATCCGCGAAAATGATGCCAAAGCCACCGGTCCTTTTATTATGGGTTGCTTGGAATTGGGGAAATAAAGAACGAAGGATAAGCGGCGCGAGCGAGTTGTTATTAATTAGTCTATTATTTTCAATTCGTTATTAGATAATTTTACACCTGCAAATGCAGGTGCATTTGCACCTGCATTTACACTTAACTTTTTGTTGTTTGTACCTAATTTTATATCGGTGCGAGCGGGTTAATTCATTACCTTCCAATATCCATTTCGCTTGCCGTTTCGGCGTTCAAGCAGATTTTTTTGTTGCAAATTGCTTGTTATGGTTTTTACTGTCCGTTCCGATTTTCGAATATGAGAGGCAATATCTTTTTGCGTAGCATTTGGATTGGTTTGTAGAAATTCCAATACAAAATGTTCTTCCAAAGTGCAATTCAAAGTGCAAATTTTGCTCTTTGAAGTTTGAATATCTTGTTCTTTTGCACTTTGAATATGTACATCGGCATTACTACACACCTGTAAATCTCTGTTTTTCAATATATTTGTTTCGCCAAGCAACAAGTTACGGAAAAAACGTTCCAAATACTCCTGCGTAGCGTGAATCCCTTTATTGAAGTCTGTGTAGTTAGAACGAACAAGAGCATTCCTGAAATACCACGAGTTTTGGGTGAAAATGTCGTTAGTAACATTAAAATTAAATGTTCGCAAGTATTTAATTGTAAAAACGGCTGTAGTTCGAGTATTTCCTTCTCCGAAAGCGTGAATTTGCCACAATCCCGATACAAATTTTGCTATGTGCTGCACCATATCAAGCAGAGAAATTTCTTTGTAACTAAATGTTTTTTCTTGCAAAAAATCATAATCTAATGTTGCCCTAATGCTGTTGGCACTCGCATATAATACACTTTCGCCGTTCAGTACCCATTCGGCTTTGCTGATATTGTAATCCCTTATTTTGCCTGCAAATGGATAAATATCGGCAAACAGTCGCTTATGAATATTAAGGTATTCGGCGGGTGAAAAGGTAAA
>JAITXR010000338.1 GCA_031284665.1 Paludibacter sp. | reverse complement strand
CATCATCAGCATGTTTGCCATCGCCAAGTTTACCGATATACATACCCGGGCGATGGCGCACGTGCTCAAGCCCTTCGAGGGTAATAATATCATTTTCGTTGTAGTTATACGTTTCGTTCTGTTTTAATAATTCGTCCATATTGTTTTGTAAAAGTTTGAATGTTTGAGCAGTTTGAATGTTTGAGCAGTTTGAATAGTTTGAGTGTTTGAATGGTTTGAGTAGTTATCTAATTTGGAAGTTAATCACTTAATTAGTAGTTTTTCACTAATCACTAATCGTTAATCACTATTAGTTATTTCGCCAGCCACGATTCAGGATTTAGGAGGTTTTTGTCTTTCCAAACCTGAAAATAGAGTTCTGTTTTATTGTCGTTGTCGGTATCGGTGTAAATTTTCCCGATTGCCTGTTTTGCTTTTATATTATCGCCTACTTTAACGTAAATTTCGGTAAGATTGGCGTAAACGCTGCGATATTCGCCGTGTTGCACAATTATTGCATTATTGCTCCCCGGTACCGAAAATCGCTGAGTTACAACACCTTCGAATACTGCGCGAGCATTGCTTTGAGCCGGCGTTTGAATGTAAACGCCTTTATTGTCGGTAGTTACGTGTGTCAAAACGGGATGTGGTTGCACGCCGTAATGCCCGCTCACAAAGCCTTTTTCGGTAGGCCACGGCAGGCGACCACGATTATCGGCAAAGTTTTTTGAAACCAATTGCTGCTCTTTTGTCAAAACCGATTCCGCCGAATTGCTTGCTTTGCCCGATGAAGTTTCGGTAGTTGATTTGTTGTCTTTTTTGTTTTTTTCTTCGGCTTTACGGATTTCTTCGGCTATCAGTTGTTCGATTTTATTATTTAGTTGCGCCGCTTTTTTTTGTTGTGCTTTAAGGTCGCTTTCCAACTGTTTCCGCTTGCGGTTCAGGTCGTTATAAACTGTTTTTTCTTTTTGTTGGTCTTGTGTCAGTTTTGTTGCCTCTTGTTGTTGCTGCAGAATGACATCGGTTTTTGTTTTTTTGTGTTGTTCGAGGCTGTCGTTTTTTTGCGCCAATTGCGTTTTTACCTGTTCAATTCGTCCCACTTGTTCTTTTCGATATTCGGTAAATTGCTGTAAATAGCGAAAACGGCGAAACGATTTTCCAAAATCATCAGCCGAGAGAACAAATAACATTCTGTCGTACAGATTATTATGCCGATGAGTTTCTTCCACCAATCGGGCATAGTCGTTTTTTAGGTCTGTAAGTTTTGAATTTAATTTGCCTGTTTCGCGGGTTAGGCGATTCATTTCGTCGTTGAGAGTTGATATTTCGGTTGATATATTTCGGATAAGTTTTTTGCGCTCGTTAATGTTTTTGGTTATCACATTGAGTTTGGTCATTGAACTTTGCTGAGTTTTTTTTGTTTCGCTAAGGATTTGATTTGTCGTTTCCAATTCCTGCAAAGTTTGTTTGCGCTGCTGTTCAAGGTCTTTAACAGTTTGAGCAACAACAACTAACGGCATAAAAAGCAATAATATGATTATAATTTTTTTCATTTTGGCAATATATTTGAAATGTCAATTTTTTGATAGCGGCTGCGGTCGAGCCGTTGCATCGAAAAATTTGAATCTATTGTTACTTTGTTGATTGCAAATTCAATCACTGCGTTTCGTGTGTTTCGCAAATTTGCCGTCAACGTAATTTTTTCGGGAAACAGATTTGCGTTATAATCCGGAGTAGCAGCATTTTGATATTCCACAGTTAGATTATTTTGTTTTTGAATTTGCAATAATTTTGTTCGGCTAATCCTATTTTGCGTGTTTATTTCCATACTTTGTTCAATGTCATTGTTGCTGTAAACCAGACTGTTATTTTCGATTTTGCAATAATTTTCACACTCGTTTTTGCAATCATAAATAAAGTATTGATTTGTAAGTAATGCCTGAATTGTAGCAAAATCAATTTTTATAGCGAGCATTTTGCTTAACTCCGCGAAATCGCTTGCCGCATAATTTCCGTTAAATTTATCGAATAGAAAGATGCTGTCGGCAGTCATTTCTATTCTGAATATTTCTATTCCCAGCATTGGTTGCACCGAAATTTGCAACGCCGAATCAGCCACAATTTTACAACTTGCCGATACGCTTTGTTGCTTTTGTCCCAAATTTGCCGAAAGAGTTAATTTGCTAATATTCAGCGTTTTGAATTGTATTTGGGCTTGTTTTATTTGCTCTATTGTTTGCTCAACGCTTCCGAGTGCGCTGCGAGGCGTTTGCACAATTTGCCGGTTGCTTTTGCACGACAGCAAAATTACAAAACAAATTATTGTATAAAAAATCGATTTTTTCATTGTTTTTTTATTAATATTTCACAAATTTATCCGTTGAAGTAAATTATGCGAATAAATGATTACAAATTTGCCAATCTTTGTGCCGTTAGGCACTAAATATTGGTAGAAAAAATATTTGCCCCACGTTTTAGCGTGCCGTAGGTACGCAATATATTTGTGCTTTTATGTTGCGTACCCCGACAAGTCGGGGCAGGCTATACGGCACGCTTGTTAGGCTTGTACAATAGTTCTACCAACATATTGTCCCCCGACACGTCGGGGCAGGCTCTAACGGGACAGAACTTATATCTTGATACTTGATACTCACATCTTGATACTTAATACTCGCATCTTGCTACTCACAATCTCACTACCTCGTAAGCATAAATTTGAAACTTACTCCAAAATTAGTTGCCGACACAGGGAAACTTGTCGATACAAGCGGCGTAGTAGATTGATGGTCGAAAAACATTTGTATATTAACTTTTGAACTGAAAACATAATCGGCAGTAACTTTTACTGATATAAGTTTATTACCTGTCGAAGGTTGCGTGATATTTTCGTCGATTTTGCGCAGTAGAGTTTTCAGGTCTTTATACGATACGTCGGCTGTGAGTTTGAGGTCGTTTTTAATTTTAGTCTGACTTTTGTTTTTCAGGCGCAAAATAAGGTCAAAATCCTTAATAATGTAACCCATTCCGATTACAAATTCGTCGGCGGTCATTTCCACGAGTTGCGTACTCGACAGGTTGAGCGACAAATTTCTTTGTTTGCGGTATTCGGCTTTGGCGGTCATACTGTTTTTCAGAGCCACATTTACACCAATCAACGGCGCAAATTGTTCGTTGAGCGAAACAGTAGTAATATCGTATGGCGACGAAGGAATTGGCAGTCCGTTTTCGTCGGGAACGTATCCTATTTTGTTCTTTTGGTCAAATGCCACCCAACTCGAATACGAAGTATAATTTCCAATGCTGTAACGGCAAGTGTATGCGTGCGTGAGACTTACGGATTTAAATGCGTCGCGTATCAAAGGCAGTTTCGACAATCCATCGTAACTAATTCTCCAGTTTGGCAACATACTTAAAATTGGCAAAAAAGGATTTGTATTTACATTATCGGCATCTACTCCGGTGTATGCCGCCAAAAATGCAGGGATTAACACGTCAGCCGAATTAAGTTGATATGTTCCGTTTGCTTTGTCGAATGGCTGGTCGCCCAAGCCGCCTTGTTGCCTGTCAAGAAATCCGCTGTTTGGATAATTTGTGTTGCTGTGATGCCTTTCGAGCCTGTCAGCCACCGTTTGGCGATTTTGCAGAAAACGCTCAAAAGTCTGCGAACGGTAATTATTATCAGCAGTTTCGATTTTCTTAAAAATTGTCCCGATAGCAATTTGGGTAATGTTATAACTTCCCGTGTATGTCGAAAGATTATTGAACATAAATTGCATCGAAGTATTTGTGGCAGTATATCGTTTGGCGCTTAAATCTATCTTAAAACCGGGTAATGGCTCTAATGTTAATTTTACATCTATATCTTCGGTAAAGGCAGTAGTGGCAGGAGTGGCTGATAAAGTATCAGTTGTGTTTAGCCAACCATTTCGCTTAGCGGAAGGAATTGTATTGTCGTCGAAAAGTCCAAAAACAAAACCAATCCCCGGCGCAAAAAGTCCGTTGTCGTCTTTCTGCTGACCAAAGAAACCCGGCTCGGGATAAAATCCGGGCAAAACCATAGCGTTTGTACTGCGATAAGTGATTGATGCGCGCCGTACCATCATCAGAGTACGCGCCGAAAAATCGGCAATATTCTGTGCTACTGTGCGGTTGTTCGGGTCGAGCGTGGTAATCATAAATTCTACACTATCAACATCCGCTTTCGGGAAAATTTGCAAATTGTTGTTATCTATACGTTTATATTTTACCGCCACAGATTTTCCTTTTTTATCGTTGGCAATAAAATCGAGTTTTTCGGCATTCAAGCGATGCGCAATTTTCACCGTATCGCCATTTTTTATATTTATGGTTTGGCGGAAGGTACGCGGCTGAAATTTACGTTGTTGCGATTGATTTGAGGCAAAACGTTTGTTTACATCGCTCAAATATTTCGACTTATTATATAGAGTTTCAAAATTAAAACTTACATCGCCCGATGTCGCGCCGAGTGTACTTGCTATATTTCCTATTTCGGTTTGCGTATTTCCCATTTGCGCCGTTCGATTCCAACTGTAAGTGGATTGATACGAAACATTGCTGGTCGAAATCCATTCGAGGAACGGAATTTTGTTGATAGGAATTCGCCACGCAGCGTTGAAAACTTGCTGATAGGTGTACGGATTGCCAAGTCGGCGAATGCTTTGCCAAACCGTATCGCGCCAATTTGCATATTCGTCTTTGCTGATGTCCAATTCGGGAGCCAAACGCCCTTCTTCGATATTGGCGTTCATTGCAGTTTGCAGGCTCAGCGATATTTCTTTGGTTAAATCGTATTGAATGTTGAAATTTTGCAACCACATAAAATCTCTACTGAAACTTAAATCAAAATTATTGGATGCGCTGCCCGTCAAATCGCGAAGTTTGAGTTGCGTAAAATTGCGGTTCATATCCGAATTGAACGACAAGGATGTTGGTAAATAATTAAAATTGAAGTCCGAAATTATCTTGAACGCCGGTTTTTGGAACAATTTTACTTTTTTAAACGGCTCAACAGCCTTAGGATTAAACGAATAGGAGTAAGATATGGCTGCGCGTTGCTGTTTATCCATATTGCTTTCAACTTCGGGTGTCATTTCCTCGCGCTCAGCAAACGAATATGTAAACGACAGATTTGCAGGGTCGTAGAACATTGGTTTTTTGCTGTGGATATTTATTTTTGCTCCTGCAATATTAAAGCTTTTCGTTATATTTACCGTTTGCGAGGTTTTTCGGATTGTGTCGCGGGCTTCGTTGCGTGCGGCAGTATTGAGCGCTTCGGTCAGCAAAATATCCTGGTCGAGCGGATTGTATTTCGGCGTTAAAGTTTCGTTGGTGTACGAAAAATATGCGGGCAACTGTATTTGCGCTTTTTCGGGTAAAAATCTGCCGAGATTAACGTTTGCCGAAAAATTTACTTGATACATATCGTCCATATTACGGTCGAGGACACTGCTTTCGATACCGCCAAAACCTGCTGTTTCAATCCGCCCCGCAAAATTAATATTTGCAATATCCGACAGCGCAAGTGCCATATTTCCCATTGCTGCCCAGCCGCCATCTTCGTCGAACTGGCTCATTCGCAATTCGTTAACCCATATTTCGCCCGATTTCACTTCACCCTTTGTACTTGCATTGCGAATACCAATCATTATACATTCCACATTTGCTATTGAAGGATTTCCGATAATGCGAATTTTATTTTTTTCGTTATGATAAAATGGTATTTGGTCGGACACAAACGAGCCGTCCTGTTTTTGTTTATTACGTTTCAGTTTTGCCTCCGTAAGCACCGAGAATGGAAAATCGAACATATTATCTTGATACCAAACCGCAGCGCGGTCGGCATCCGAATTTCCCGAATATACACCTGCCGGAGTCAGTCGTAGCGGGATTTCGTATTCGTAATAATTGTTTTTCAAATCAGAGCCAAGGCGAATAAAACAAGTCAATTCACCATCTTTGAGGTTAGTAATATCGTCGGAAAGTTGTTCGGCGTGTACAAACATTTGTAAGCGTTTGTAATTACGCATATCAAAGTTAGTGTTTTTATACACCGCTTTGGCATCACCGGGCGAAAGGTCGGTAACTCTGAGCACCATCGACTGTTCGTTGAGTTGCAGGATTTGCGTTTGTCCCGGGTCGGTTTGGCGTGTAACTCCCGGAGGCAGCACATAGTTTACCGGCGATTTATCGGAATTTTCCTCAATATTTACCGCTTGCACATCAAGTTTTGCAGTAGTAATTGGCAAATGGTCGGGTGGATATAAATTTTGGCTATAACTGCGCCATTCGCCTCTTACAAGTTCCAAAGCCGCAAAACGCAAGGTTTTTTCTCTCTCAAAATCGGTCATAAACATACGGATAAAACGTATAGATTTGAAATTACGAATGTTACCTTCCTTGTCGTCGGCTTCGCGGATTGGGATTTTAAACTGATACCAAGTTACAGCCTCATTATTTCCGTTGGCAAGTCGAACGTTTGACGTATAACTGTCGGTAATATGATTTGTACCAACTCGCATCGAATCGCGGCGAATAGCCACTTTATATATGTAATATTTTTCGTATTCGTTCAGCGTGTTATCGTTGTTAATATCTTCAACATCGGGGAGCGAAGTTGCTGTGGTTGAATACGATTCGTCAACATCCTGCGCATCGGGCGAGTTGCCTTCCGTGCCGTTAAAATGTTTGTAGCGAGTGAGAATATCGGCTTCGGATGCGTCGTAATTTATGGATTTGTAAAACTCATAATTATCGCCCGAAGGGTCGTTGCGGGGCGAAAAGCGGTCGTTTTGCCACGCTGCCCAAGTTGCTGCGTTTACTTTTTGTTGTACTTGTTCCAAATAATTGGCATAAGCGGGAAAAGTTTTTTCTTCTTCGGTGCTTAATCCATTTAGTCCTACATCCTGTTTTGCACGTGCGCCGGGGGCATTGTCGAAAGCAGTAACTGTTGACTGCGTTTTTGGCACTTTACCCCAAACTGTGGTTGTAACAAGAGTAGAATCGCCATTTACCGGCAGTCCGTTTTCAAACGATTTTTTCCCATCTTTTAAAATATCTTCGCTAATATCTCCAAGATTAAAATACAGGTCGCCACCTCTGTCAGTCCCATCTGTATCATAAATAAACGGATCCATCATCCAAAATTCGATATATTCAATGTTTGATGTTTCAAAATCGGTATTTTCCAACTTTCGCATTATTCCGCCCCAGCGAGTTCGTGGGTTAAGCAAATTTCCGGTCGCATCTATTCCGTCGGCATCGAGGTTGTAAGGTCCTCGTTCCTGCGGATAGTACGACAAGTTCATAACGGTCAGAATGGCGCGGTCGGTCAGCAGATAACTTTTGTTTGGAAACACTTCGCGGATAAGCACATCGCGCGTAAGATGATTTGATTGCGATTCGGCATTATTGCGCAGATTTACAGGTGTGCCGCGTCCCGGGTTTTGCGAATTTAACACTTGGTCAACGCTATACCACGACAGCAATGCGCGATTTTTGCCATATTCAATGTTATTATTTAATGTTGCTTCGGGGAACATCGACGGCGTAGATGCCAAATACCAATTTACAGGATAATGTATGTCGTACGAAGTTTTTGTGGATTCAAAATCGTCGATATAAGCCAAACCTTGCTGCCCAATCACTTTTGGATGACCGGGTACTAATTGAGCAAATTCGGCATTTATTGCAAAAGTCGAAGGTGCTGTGGCATTCACAAAAGGCAATTTGTCGATAGCATTTGTAAGCCATTGAGATTCACCGCGCCACGCAGTATTTAGTCCCCAGATTGTGTTTGCAATCGGCTCGCTGCCTGAGTTTACTTTGGTGGTGAGCGGCATTTCCGACAGGTGCATCAAAGTACCGCCAAGGGTGAAATTTTTGCTAAATTCGTATTCCAAGTGTGTGCCAAGTAACGATTTTCGCTGCATATTGAATGTGGATTGATTTTCGAGACGAACTTCAATATTGTTGTTCGATGCCGAAATCGAAGGATTTGTAATTCGCACAATTCCCGACATATAATCAACCGTATAATCCACATTTTCAGTTAGTTTTGTTCCGCCGGCAGTTACTGTAACCGAGCCGCGCGGGATATTCCAAGCATTGAGATTTATTTCGGCTCCGCTTGTTCCTTTGTATTCGCCTTTGATGCGGAATTTGTTTTTTTCGGTCATTTCGCGGGCAATTACGAGCGTGGAATCGTACAATTCTTCGAAAACGTAATTGTCGGCGATATTATCATTCCCAATTTTTTTGCGCAAATATTTTCCAAAAGGCTCGCGCACAGGGAAAATAATTCTACCGTTATTTGATTGTACCGTTAATCCTTCAACATAGTCGAAACGCCCGTCGGGATTATGATTTTGGCGAGCATCTAAACTGTCGAGCCGCATTACTCGCAGCAAAAGTTGATTTTTAATGTCGCCTTCGGTCAGGTATTGCATTTCAGTACCTACCGAGTCGTTGCGATACACGATGTTAAGTTTGAAATCTTCCTGCTGTAATTGTGTAGAGTTTGAGTAGCCCGAATAGGCTGATTGCGAATTTGCGTATTGCGACGAACTGAGCGAGTAAATGTTTTTCATCATCAACTCCCACATTTTGAGTTGCGGCGATTGATTTGTGCTTTTCAACAATTTGACAAACAGCGCATTAGGTGCGTCGATTGTTCCTGTCGAAAACTCGCCCACTTGATACACATTTCCTTTGTAAGAATACTCAAAAGCAACGGCAAGCACTTCGTCGGGCTGGAGCATTTGTCGCAACGAAATATATCCAAGCAGCGGGTTAAACGAATACTCCGATTCTTCGAGCCGCCGCGCACTTTCGATTTTTTCAAAATCATCGCCTCCGACAAGGTTTTCGCCACTTAACACCGAATTTGCCTGCTGAATATCGCGTGCGCCCTGCACGTTTAATATTGTTTCATAAAGGCTGTTTACTTTATTTGCAGAATATTCAACTTGAATGGCAGGATTCCAAAGTTGATTGCCAATATTATTGCTTTTGCCTTCGCCCAAATCCATAAATGCTACAATGTTGCGCGACTGTTCGTAATTCGAGCGTTTGTTGGTAATCCACACTTCCAAGCGAGTAATGGTAACGCCGGACGACACTATTGGCAGTGTTGACATTGAAGTTTCAAACTTATCCTTGAAAAAATGTGATAGAAAAAAGTGCCGATTTTCCTCGTATTCATCAATCCCTATTTCAAAATCGGTTGTTTGTGCTCCGCCTCGCGCGCGTACTGTTCTGCTTTCGGAATTTTGCTGCGATATAAGCGTGTTGATTTTTAATTTGCCAAATTTTAAGTCGGCTTTCATTCCGAAAAGTGCCTGACTACCTGTAATAAGTCCGCTATTGAGCGTCATACTTACATTTCCGGCTTCAATATTTTGCAAAATATCATCTTCTTTTCCCTGAAATGCAAGTTTTACCATTTTTTGGTCGAAATCGAAAGTTGATTCAGTGTTGTAGTTCAACCCAAAATTCACTTTATCGCCCACCGTGCCGTTCATATTCATTTGAATTTTCATATCAAATTCGGGGGTAATATTATTTCGCATCTGCGGGGTGTAAGCAGGATTGTCGATTTTATTGTGTTTTACGCCAAAAATCAGTTCAGCCGAGCCTTGCGTTTTGAGTTGCACACCGCCGGGACCAAAAATTTTGTCGGCAGGTCCTATATCAAATTTCATATCTGTTATCGAAAACTTGTCTTCATTATCGCGACTTGTTGCGCTGTCCTTTGTGCGCCAATAGTTGTTCAAATCGCGCTTTGCCGAAAATTTCAGATATTCGTCGGCAGTCATCATAAATGGCGTGCTGATTTCCATATCGCCAACGTAGGTACGAAAAATGTAATATCCGGATTTAACGTCGTATTCCACCACCGAGCGGACATTTTCGGGCATCCGGGTGTCCATTGGATAAACGGTAGTAAGACTGTTGTAAGTGTCGGTAGTATAGGGTTTTACGGTTTTGCGTTGAGTGCTGTCCTTGTCTGTGCTTTGGTTAGTTTGATTATTTTGAGCAATATCAGTATTTTCGGCTATTGAGGCGGACATATCAATCCTGTTCGTGTTTCCGTAGAGGAAAAGCGAAATAGCCGAGAACATAAGCATTGTTGTTGTAATAATTTTTCCTAACTTCTTCATAGTTAATTTCACATCATTTTTAGTGCGAGTTTAATTAACTGTTCTACCTTAATATTTGCTTCTGATTTGAGTATTTGCTGAACTGTTTTTTGTGATGCAACAGCAGCAAAACCGAGTTGTACAAGTGCTTGCACAGCCTCGTCTCTTACGCCGCTTTCGGTAAAGGCGGACAGATTTATATTTCCATCGCCAGCGCTAATTTTTACAATTTTGTCTTTTAAGTCCACGATTATGCGTTGAGCGGTTTTTGCGCCAATGCCTTTTATTGAATTTAGTGCAGCCACATTGCCGGTAGCAATCATTTCCTGCAATTCCTGTGCCGAATAACTGGACATTATCATTCGTGCCGTATTTGCGCCTATTCCCGAAACCGAAATAAGCAGCAAAAAGAGTTGACGCTCGCTTTGTGTGGCAAAACCGTAGAGAGAGTGAGCATCCTCGCGGATAACTTCATATACCAACAATTTACTTTCGCTTTTTCCCTGTAAATTTGTAAAAACGGGCAAAGTAATGTTAATATAATAGCCCAAGCCGTTAGTTTCCAGCACAGCATAAGTGGGCGTAAGTTCGGAAATAGTACCTTTTATATAGTCGAGCATAATAATTAAAAATCGCAAAGATAAGGTTTTTTGGGTAAATTTGCAAGTGTCGTACGTTAAATTACAATAACGCAGAATTAGAAAAAAAATTGTTGTGAGAGCTAAAACATAGATAATGTGCCTATTAACAATTAAGAAATGCAGAAATTTAGAAATTGTATCGTCCTGCAAAAAGTTGACAGTCCTCTGTGTCTTTTTCCATTCGCTTTCAAAAAAAAAAGAGATAATACGTGCTATTGAAAATATTACCACCCGAAAAAACTTATTATAGTTCTTTAGGGTGGTAAAAATTTAAGTTAATCTACAAAATTCAGAATTAGAAATTTTGCAACGGTTGGAAATTGTTCCGTAATATTTTAGAATTTATTTTAGTTTGAATTTTGAAGTTATTTGTTGTGCATTTTGCTTTTTGGGCAGTTCGTTTGATAATTTTCGCTGCCTTTGCTGTAACAGTTGATTTTGAACTTTGTTTTGCTTTTGCTCTAACTCCTGCTGCCGATTGAGGCGTAAATGCAAGGTCGTAGTAGCCATCTATCCAA
>JAITXR010000318.1 GCA_031284665.1 Paludibacter sp. | reverse complement strand
TTTTCGTTGATGATTGAACGAAACTCTTCCAATTCGGCATCTGAGTACCGTGTTTTTTCTTTTTTCATAATTAGGTTTTTTTAGTAATTTTTCATTTGACTAAATTACAAATTTATTTTTATATCTGCAACTATTTTTATCTGTTTTTTTTTGATTATTGAGACTGTTAGACTATTAGACGTCGGACTATCTCATATCTCACATCTTATTATCTAATATCTAAATATCTAAATATCTAAGTGTCTAATGTCTAAATATCTTTTATTAATTCTTTTTCCACTCTGATGCGCACTATATAATCGTCGAAATCAAGTTGGTCGGCGTGCATCACTTGCGATTTCAGGATTAGCGAATTAGCCAGTGTTTGCTGAGCGATATATGCTGAATGTTCGCGCACGGCATCGGTAATTTCGGGTCGTTCTTCTATTTCTATTTTAATTTTGTCGGTTATCTCAAAGCCGCTTGATTTTCGGATATTTTGGATGCGATTTACAAGTTCGCGCGCAATACCTTCGCGGTAAAGTTCGTCGGTAACTTCAATATCGAGCGCCACCGTAATCACACCATCGTTAGTAACCATCCAGCCGGGCATATCTTCGGTAATTATCTCATAATCTTCGCTTTGCAGTGCCACATTATCGCCGTTTGGCAGGCTAAATGTGTATGTTTCGGCTTTTTCTATTTGCGCGATGTCGGCTTTGGTAAATTCGGTAAATGCGGCAGCAATTTCTTTCATCAGTTTACCGTAGCGTTTGCCGAGTGTTTTGAAATTTGGTTTTATTCGTTTGACGATATTTTCCATTTCGCTGTCAGGCGAGAGCACAACTAATTCCTTGATATTCACTTCGGTTTTAATCAAATCGGCAATATAACTGATTTGCTTAAATGCTTTTTCGTCGGTTGCGGGCACTACGGCTTTGAGCAGTGGCTGGCGGACTTTTTTCTCCGCTTTTCGGCGCAGAGCCAATATCATCGACGAAATTTGTTGCGCCAGACGCATACACTCTTCGAGATTGTGGTCAATCAGAGTTTCGTCAGCCTGAGGGAAGTCCTGTAAATGAACAGATTTTGCGTTGTTAATTTCCATATAGTTTTTACTCTTAATAAATTTTCGACAAATATAATTACTTTTTATTTAACGGCAATTCTTTTTACTAAAAATCAATTTATAATAAGTGAAGAATTAATGTAAAATGCAAAAGATGGTGCACGGTACACGGAGCGGGATACACAGCCTCAGTCCGTCATTCTTGGTAAACCAAGCGGCAAGCCGATTAGCGAGGGTATTTCCCCGACGTGTCCCGAGGTCTCCCGATTTATCGTGGACTTGTCGTGGAAGCAACCCAGAAATTATTCAGTGGAGAGTGGAGAACTGAGAGTGGATAGTAGGGCATCTACCACCGACTAAGTCCTGCAAAGCCTGCCCCGACGTGTCGGGGGACTACATTTTTAACGTTTCAGCCTACGGAAAAGAATACACCCTACCCTCCCCCGCAGCAGGTTAAACTTCCAATATATCAGGATTAAAATTTTAATGTAAGCATAAGTTTATTTTCCAAAGTCAGAGAATAAACATCGTCGTAAAATTTGTATTTCGTAGAACGAACAAATGACGAAGTTTCGGCTGTGATAAATAAATTTTTCGATAATTTGACATCTAACTTTAATGAGCCGGAGTTTGAAACCGAAGTTGATGTATCTCCTTTATAACTAATATGTTTGCCATTTTCATTTGTTAAATTATACTCTTCGGGGTAGCCATTTGCAATAAACATATAAAAACTATCGGAATAATACGACAAGTGAACTTTATCTTTATATGCAAATGAAAATCCCAACTGAATACCAAAACCATTGCTCATATTGTAATTGCGTTCATCCACAAAATAATGGTCGCTCAAGGTTGCGCCCAAAATTACCGCATTCAGATGAAAATAACTGCTAAAATGCCAATTTTCATAACGTTTATTGTTGTACATCAGCCCAATACCAAAACAAGATGGCGTTCCAAATCGATAAGGAACACTATTTGAAATATCAGAAATTGAGTCAGAATTGTAATAATTGAAATGTTGATAAATTCCGAAATTCAAATAATCTTTTTTTGAATCGATTAAATCCGTTCCGTAAAGTCGCCCCGAAATAGTAACTTTGCTCAGGAAAGGTTGCTTTTTTTGCAAACTGATACTGCCACTGACAGTAAAATAATCGTAAGGTTTCCAACCATCAGTTTCAAATCTTTCGCCGTATTCCAGCGCAACATCTGCCGCAAGTCCAAAACCTTCGTCAAAAATCTCATCGCGCAATTCAATATTTCGTGCGCCGAGCGAAAACTCAACATTAACATTAGGACTCCCAAATTGCTGCCCCGAAGTTTGCCTTATTCTCCAAGCATCGCCGTTGATAATGCGCGTAATACCTCGCGCGGGTGAAATCAAAAATGCCGTAAATTCGCGCCCAAAACGTGAAATTCCTCTTGCCCTGTCGTCGAGCAGGCAGTCCGATGTCCGATACGCAACTTCGCCGGCAATAACCCCACCAAGCGTAGTATTGATGGCGTCGTTGATTGACGGATATTCATTTTCCATAAACAATTCCCAAGTTGCACTGCCTAACATCACAAACGCCGTCGACTGCCACATATTAAAGCCGTTTGCCCGTGCCGAATTATAATATAAACTGCCGTGATATGGATGTGAGAAAAAATTCGTACTCATTTTGTCGTTGTCCCAAACAAAGCCGTGCCTGAAATTTTCCTGTATGCTTTGCCAACCAATATGCGCAAAATCGCCGTTCAGCGCGTACCTGTCGAACGCCCAAACGCCAATATTTAACCCCACAACTTGACCTGCTGCTGTAACCCAATTTTTATTTTTATAATACTGAATATCAACAGAATCGGCTTGAATTGACGCAACAGATTGTTTGTAATTCAACGGAAATTGAGCATAAGCCAACGCATTACACAAAAAGAAAATTAAAATAAGCAGTATAATTTTTCTAAATTTCATAATTCGTATTAACGAGAAAACTACTTGTTTATTATTATCGCTTAATTGAAAAATTAATGCAAATCAAAAGTTGCAAATTTATTGATTTTTGTCCCGTAGAGCCTGCCCAATATGTCGAGGTACGCAGCATAAACATAAAAAACAAAAATAATTTGCGACAAAATTTCAGTTTTGTCTATCAGTAAGAAAAAATTTTATAATTTTGCATCGTTTTTTAAAACTTACCGAAATTTACAAAATAATAAATCTCAAAAATTTATGACAACCCAAATCAAACAGAGTTTACGCGACTCAAAGCAGACACGTTGGACTGCCCTCGTACTGCTGGCTTCAGCAATGTTTTTCTCGTATATCTTTATGGATATACTTTCGCCCGTTAAATCAATGTTGGAGTCAACAAGAGGCTGGGACCCGGTTTCGTACGGAAATTATGCAGGATCTGAAACCTTTCTAAATGTTTTTGTGTTTTTTCTTATTTTTGCAGGAATAATTTTAGATAAAATGGGAGTGCGTTTTACCGCCATTTTATCGGGAATAGTTATGCTTGTTGGCGCAAGTATAAATTGGTATGCGGTAACAGAAATGTTCACAGGCTCCGGACTGGAACTGTGGTTTAGCAACAACTTAAACCTGCCGCACCCCGACAATGCCGCTTGGAATGTTACTCCGTTTTTCAAAGGAATGCCTGCCTCGGCAAAACTTTCGGCAGTTGGTTTTATGATTTTCGGTTGCGGAGTCGAAATGGCAGGAATTACCGTTTCGCGCGGAATTGTAAAATGGTTTAAAGGTAAAGAAATGGCTCTGGCAATGGGGTCTGAAATGGCATTGGCGCGTATCGGTGTTGCTTCGGTAATGATACTTTCGCCTTGGGTAGCAAATTTGTTTGGCAAACCTGATGTGTCGCGCTCGGTGGCTTTTGGCGTTATTTTATTGATGATTGCTTTGATAATGTTTATTGTTTACTTCTTTCTCGACAAAAAACTTGATGCCCAAACCGGTGAGGAAGAAGAAAAAGACGAGCCTTTCAAAATTAGTGATATTGGCGCAATTCTCACAAGCAGAGGCTTTTGGGTTGTGGCTTTACTGTGTGTGTTGTACTATTCGGCAATTTTCCCATTCCAGAAATATGCAGTCAATATGTTGCAATGTAATTTGGGATTTTCGGAGGAAACATCGGGAACAATTTTTGCCGTATTCCCACTTTTAGCGGCAGCCATTACTCCTTTTTTGGGTAATTATATTGATAAACGTGGCAAAGCAGCAACAATGTTGATTTTTGGCTCTTTATTGTTAATAATATGTCATTTAACCTTTGCACTTGTTTTGCCGCATTTCAAACCCGAAGCGGGCGAAGTGCCTGTGGTTGGAACAATTATCGCACTTGTTACAATTCTTGTACTTGGCGCATCATTCTCATTAGTTCCGGCATCGCTTTGGCCATCAGTTCCAAAATTGGTTGACAACAAAGTTATCGGCTCGGCTTATGCACTGATTTTCTGGATACAAAATATAGGTTTATGGCTTTTCCCGATGTTGATAGGACGCATCCTAAAATCCTCAAACCCCGATGTAGTAAAAGCATTATCCGAAGGCTCAATCACTCCCGAAATAGCATCAGTAAGTTACGACTATACAAATCCGTTATTAATGTTGGCTTGCTTGGGCGTGGCTGCTTTATTACTTGCTCTTTATCTTAAAGTGGTGGATAAAAAGAAAGGCTACGGACTCGAAAAGCCAAATGTGCAAAAATAATCAGACACATTAAACCGTTGATAATAAAAAACATATAATTAGATTTTGAAATTTTTATAATTTTTCTTGCTAATGTTTGTTTTTACACAGATAATTATGTAATTTTGCAAACTTTTTCGATAACAAATGACAATGTCAAAATTTGCGCTTTATAACATAGACTTAAAAAATGTGGCAGACAATGGTCAGTCATACGAATTTTTACTCGACGACGAGTTTTTCAAGAAAATTGACAGCACCGAAGTTCAGCGTGGCAGTATTACAGCTAAAGTAAAGGTCAAAAAAACGGCAGATGGCACATTTAAATTCGACTTCCATTTGCAAGGCTATGGCATTGTTCAGTGCAGTCGCTGCCTCGACGATATGCAGCAGCCTATTGATTATCACGAAACGTTGAAAGTCAAACTTGGAAAGCAATTCGACGAGGAAAACGAAACGGTGGTAGTACCCGAACACGAAGGAGCAATTAATATTGCGTGGTTTCTGTACGAATTTGTAGTGTTGAACATTCCCATAAAACACGCCCATCCGGCAGGCGAATGTAACAAAACTATGATGACCAAACTTCGTAAACACATTGTGCGTTCAAACGACGAAAACGACGAGGAAGCAGTTGTTGACGATATGTTTGACGACGACGATGATAATAATCAAACCGAACAGGAAAGCGACCCACGTTGGGACGCATTAAAAGATATTTAATAATTCTAAACTATAAATAAAAAATAATTATGGCACATCCGAGAAGCAGACATTCGAGTACACGACAAGCAAAACGTCGTACACACTATAAGGCAGTAGCACCTACGCTGGCTGTATGTTCAAATTGCGGTGCAGTACATATTTACCACACTGTGTGTGGCGAATGTGGCTATTACAGAGGAAAACTGGCAATAGAAAAACTCGCTACGGCATAAAACCTTACTTATGTGTAAAATTAGTGCGGCAATTACAGGCGTAGGAGGGTATGTACCCGAATATGTCCTGAATAATTATGAACTCAGCACAATTATGGATACAAGCGACGAGTGGATAACTACTCGTGTTGGTATCAAGGAACGTCGCATCCTAAAACTGCCAAATACCGGTACATCGTATATGGCGGCAAAGGCTGCCGAAGAAGTGTTGAGAAAAACTAATACAAAGGCAGAAGATATTGATTTATTGATAGTTGCCACCACCACTCCTGACCATGTTTTTCCTTCCTGCGCTGCAATGATAGCCGAAAAACTTGATATTCGCAATGCCTTTTGTTTTGATATTCAGGCGGCTTGCTCTGGATTTTTGGTTGCATTGACCACCGCAGCGCGATTTGTCGAAAGCGGTCAATATCGCAAAGTTCTTGTTTTTGGCGCCGAAAAAATGTCGGCAATTACCAATTACGAAGACCGTACTACTGCCCCTCTTTTTGGTGATGGCGCAGGAGTAGTGCTTGTTGAGCCAAGTTCCGAAAACGAAGGAGTACTCGACTCAATCATTCGCACCGACGGCACGGGAGCCTCACACCTGAAAATGATAGCAGGCGGCTCGGCTAATCCGGCAAGTGAACAATCAGTCAAAAATCACGAACATACTGTATATCAGGATGGTCAATACGTCTTCAAACATGCGGTAACGAATATGGCAGCAGTGTCGGCTGAAATAATGGCAAAAAACAACCTGAAATCCGAAGATGTAGCGTGGCTTATTCCTCATCAGGCAAATTTGCGAATAATTGACGCCACAGTCCAACGCACAGGCATTCCTTACGACCGTGTAATTATCAACATCGACCATTTTGGCAACACATCAGCAGCAAGCATTCCACTTTGTCTTTGGGAAAGCGAAAAAAAATTCAACAAAGGCGACAACCTGATACTTACTGCTTTCGGAGCCGGTTTTAC
>JAITXR010000311.1 GCA_031284665.1 Paludibacter sp. | reverse complement strand
TTTTTTTATGCTAGGATGCTATATTATTTACAGTCTATCTTTTTGAATAAATTATAGATTTGTGGATTTGTATTATTTCCAATTTCTCCTCAATTTCTCCCAATCAAATTTTAATAAAGCATTTATTTTAAGTTATTTAAGTAATCGTGAAAGGTTGTTTTGCGTAATTTTTTAAATGCGTTTTATTGTGTTTGTATATTTTTTCTTGCATTTTGTTTGGTAATAAAAAATTAATAGTTACTTTTGTCGTGATTTTTTATCAATTACTAACACAACAAAATAATTCGCAACAATGAAAAAAATTGAAGCAGTAATTCGCAAGTCGAAGTTTGAAGACGTAAAACAGGCTTTAGACGAAGTGGGAATTGAATGGTTCTCGTATTGGGACATTACCGGTCTGGGCAAAAGTACCGAAGAACAAGTAGTTCGCGGGCAGGTTTTTCGTTCGGGATACATTCAACGCCGAATGATTTCCATTATTCTACGAGATGTAAACCTCGAAAAAACAGTTAAAGCCATTCTCGAATCCGCCCGTACAGGCGAAACCGGCGACGGCAAAATTTTTGTTTACGACATCGAAGAAACCTACCGTATTCGCACCGGCGAGTCGGGTCCAAGCGCACTTTACAATACGTAATCACAATAATTTTACACTTCAAATTTTAAAAAATATGAAAAAATATACTTTACTTTTGGTTTTATTGGCATTTTGCGCTTTGTCGGCTGTAGCGCAAGAAACAACTCCCACGCTCGATTCAGGTAATACTGCTTGGCTTATTGTTGCCACCGCTTTTGTTTTTTTAATGACAATTCCGGGTTTGGCTCTGTTTTATGGCGGTTTAGTGCGGCGCAAAAATGTTTTAAGCGTGTTTATGCAGTGCTTTATTTTGGCGGCAGTGATTTCTATCGAATGGGTGATTGTTGGTTACAGCCTTACTTTTGGACAAGGTGTTGGCGTATTGCAACCATTTATTGGCGATTTTAGTATGGTCTTTCTCAATGGCATTGGGCAGCAAAGTGTTGAGCCATCGGGCATTCCGACATATATTTGGGTATTGTTTCAAGGGATGTTTGCCGTAATCACTCCGGCACTTATTGTTGGAGCATTTGCCGAAAGAATTAAATTCAAAGGATTCCTTGTTTTTTCGCTACTTTGGGCATTGCTGATTTATAATCCGCTGGCACATTGGGTTTGGGGCGGAGGCTGGTTAAGTGCTGACGGTGCTATCGATTTTGCAGGTGGTACGGTTGTGCATATTAATGCAGGTATTGCTGCTCTTGTAATGGCGATTATGCTTGGCAAACGACACGAATATGCCGGTCACGCGCTACCACCGCACAACGTTCCTTTTGTGGCAATAGGTGCGGCATTGCTGTGGATTGGTTGGTTTGGTTTCAACGCCGGAAGTGGGCTGAAAGCCGATGGATTGGCAGGAAACGCATTTTTAGTAACTCATATTTGTACTGCTACTGCGGCATTGGTGTGGGCATTGATTGAATGGATACGCGACAAACGTCCTACAACCGTCGGAGTATGCACCGGTGCAGTGGCTGGTTTGGTAGCCATTACTCCTGCTGCCGGGACTGTCGGGCTTGCCGGAGCATTTATTATTGGCATTGTGGCGGCTTTTGTTTGCTTTTTTATGGTTGCCGTTGTGAAAAATAAATTTGGATACGACGATTCGCTCGATGCTTTTGGTGTTCACGGAATTGGCGGTATGGTGGGCGCAATACTTAGTGGCGTGCTGGCAACAAATGTTGTAAGCGGAGCATTGGAATTTTACCCATTGCATCAACTTGGCGTACAGTTAATTGCGGTTGCTGCCACAATTGCTTATTCGGGTATTGGCACATTTATTCTTTTTGTGATTGTCGAAAAATTTGTAGGATTGAAAGTTGCAACAAAAGAACAAGCCATTGGGCTTGACGAAACACAGCACGGCGAAACTGCCTATACTAATTTTGATTAATAAAGCGAATCAAGAGTCCAATAAACAGTCCCTATTGGTAGAAATAAATTGTACAAAACCCACCAGCGTGCCGTAGGTACGCAACATAAACATTTTTCGTAGAATAAAAATTAGGCAATAAAGATTACTATTTAGTTGTTATAATGCAATTTTTCTAAAATAAAAGTGGGCAAAATTAGGAATATAGTATTTAATTGAGTACCTTTGCATAGTGTTAATTTAATAAAAGTTGAGATATGAAGTACAACGAATTGGAACGGCGAATTAAAAAGACAACAAATTCCTATTTTCACCACACCGGCAAAAGACATCCTATTTGGTACAATCCGGACACAGACGATTTTTTTGAAATGAGTTACCATAAAAACGAAGAGGTTGCAACAGGAACTTTAAACGACATTCTAACAAAATCGGGAGCAAAAAAAGCCTCTAATTAAAAAATATGAAAGATATGAAAATCAAAGTAATTATTGAGCAAAATAGTAAAGGTCGTTATTCGGCTTATATTGACGACGACAGTATTACATTCGGCATTCTTGGGCAAGGTAATTCCGTGAACGAAACAATTGAAGACTTCAAAATTGGTATTGAAGAAATGCGTGAAACTTATAAAAGTGTAGGAAAAGATTTTCCTGAATTGGAATTAGAGTTCAAATATGATGTTTCTTCTTTTCTTTCCACTTATTCCAATATTCTGACTTTATCAGGGCTTTCAAGATTGACAGGAATAAATAAAGGATTGCTAAGTCATTACGCAACAGGAAGAAAAAGACCACGTTCTTCAACTGTGTTGAAAATTAAGAAATCGGTACACAACTTTGGGAATAGTTTAATGGATGTGGATTTTGTCTGATTCACACTATGAAATATTAATTTTAATAAATTTTGATTAACAATTTTTATTCAAAATAATAAGTTTTTTTATTTGTTTTTGTATTTGTATTGCACTCTTATGCGTGAGCATAGGAGTGCTTTTTTTCAAAATTATAATTCCACCGCAGTTAGTTCCCTGCCCAAATTATGCAGTGCAGTTTCTATTTTTTTACGTTGAATAGTGCGCGGTTTTTTTAATCCTGTTGAATAATGATGCAATAATTTTTGATTAATCCCTGTCAGCCGTTCAAGCGCAACATAGGAAAAAACTTTATTGTAATAATTCAAAAAACTTTGAGTATCATACTTAAAAGCAATATCAAAATCGCCTTGTAAAATTTCGGGTAATTGTTCTTTTGAACGTGAATTGACAAATAATTTTAATCCTTTCAAGGCATCTTGTTTTGCATCTTCGGCAGTTTGTCCAGCACCATAAATGCCATCGCAATTTTCGGCGTAAGCATCGTAATAATCAGCACTTTTTTCGATAATGATTTTTACAGTTTCCATATATTATTTTTTATTACAATTGTTAAATATACTCTATATAATAAGGCTTATTTCAACCCCATTTGTTTAATTATTTTTCGTTTTAATCCTTCTCCAAGTTCTTTTGAACCGTGATACGGAACGGGAGGAGATAAAATATCATCTTTAATATAAAAATAATGACTGCCTTCTGCGTGTGAGAATATCCAACCATTCTTTGTAATTAATCTGTGAAATTCTGAGTACTTCATTATTAATATTAATAATTTTTAATTAATGCAACAAAGGTAACTATTTATATACTATTTGCCAAACTTTTTTACGATTTTTTTTTCAATAACAAAAAAAAATATCTACCAAAAGCGGTAGATATTTTTTTTAGTATTCAATACGTTAATCAATCTTCGATTTGCAAATCGTTGTAAATTTTGCTTTCTTTCGGTTTGCTGTAAATCAGGGCTAATGCGGCAACGGCAATACAGTAAAGCGTATTAATATCTTTTGTCAGATAAAAAACCACAATTCCAGCCAGCAACACGTCGCCAATTAGTGATATTCTTATTGTGGCGGCTTGCCCATAGTTTTTTAGTTTCTTGGTTTCGTCACTTTCCTTTGCTGTTTTTTTGCGTACAATCTCGAAATTAGTTATTGCTATCCCCAAAAGTATTACGGCTACAATAATATAAATCAACGAAATAGTGCCTTTGTTGGCATTACCTATCGAAATAAAATTCTGAAAATCGAGAAAAAATCCGAAAGCAGCAACAACTATCGTAAGCATATAATGTATATAATACAGCAAATTCAAGCGTTTAATCAATTCGATAACAGCAAAATTATTCATAGCAAATTATTTTTTTCCTGACTTTAATTTTTTAAGTTCTTCCTCGATGTATGTAGCCGACACTTTTGCTTTCTCGTGATTTGGGTCAATAACCAAAATCTTGTTGAAATATTCGAGTGACGTTTTTGCATCTTGCATATTAAAATAGTACGAAGCCAAATAACTGTAACATTCAATTATTACAGAATTGTAGCGTGTATCGTTTTTTTCTTCACAAAAAGTAGCGGTCAGTTCATAATATTTTTTTGCTAATCCGTTTGTTTTCTCAATTTGCTCAATGGCGAGATTTGCTCTTGCACGCCAGAAATTCCCACGATAATCAACAGCATTTTTTTCGGCATAAACACCAAAAATACTGTCGGCTTTTTGTTCGGCAAGGATGCGAATTTCAGGAGTTACCAATGTGTCTTTTCCCCAAGTATAATACAAGTTTCCGAGTGCAAATGTCTGATTAATCAAATCTTTTTCTTCGTTCGTGCTTGCCATATATTTATTGTATGCGTTGACAGCGTTTGGATAATCTTTAACATTTTTGTACATATCCGACATTTCTTTCCACAGTTCAACGTGTGCAGGGTCAAGTTCAAGTGCTTTGGCGTATGCCGCAGCAGCGAGTTCTATTTGTTGGAGTTCTTTGAGTGCAACGGCATTGTAGCGATAATCGAAATATTGAATTTTTGCGCCATCGCTATTATTGAAAAGATTATTGGCAGCAATTAATGCCTTGTCGTATTGTTTGAGTTCGGTGTAGTTGTACAAAAGGAAGCGGTTTAACACCGGATTGCGTGGACTTTTGGCAATTCCCAAACTTGTAACATCGAGCGATTTTTGGTAATCACCATTCCAATACAGAGCCATCGAGTATCTTATCAAATCTTCGACGTTGGTTATGTTTCCCGATTCCAAATAACTACCGTAATATTCGGCAGCCTTGCCAAATTCTTTTGTAAAATAGTAAATATCACCAAGTTCGCGGTCGGCTAATACAAATGCCGCGTCTTTATTTTTCAATTCTGTAAGTTTTCCGATTGCCAAATTGGCATTCACCGATTTGTATGCGCGGGCAAATTTAATGTATGCTTCGGTGCAATTAGGGTCGTACAAAGTGGCTGTTTCGTAGTATCCACAGGCTTGTCCAATATCGGATTTTTCGAGAATATCTCCCCAAACGATATAGACTTCCGGAGTTTTTGAGCCGAAACTTTTTGCTTTTGCCTGATATTCTAACGCTTTGTTGTTTAATTCATTATACAAATAAGCATAAGCGATGGCAACGTATAATTGCGGATTTTTTTTGTATGCTTTATATGCTTTATTATTAATAATTGCTTTGATTTTTGCATCCATTTCTTTTATAGGCGTTGATTTCATTGTTAGCATTGCCTGACCTATTTCGTTAAAAGGGTATCCGGGGTCGGCAACAATTCCTTTTGCAAAATAATTGGCAGCATTGTCGAAGTCGTTTTCGAGGAAATACGTGTTGCCCAAATAATATGCAATTTCAGCAACGTTCTGTTCTGTCGTAAGTTCCGAAAGTAAAATGGGCTTTGCTACATCAGGAAATCCTGCTTT
>JAITXR010000283.1 GCA_031284665.1 Paludibacter sp. | reverse complement strand
TTCAACTGCGTTTTATCAAGATAAAACGCAGTTCAACTTATTACTAAATCAAAATTACATTAAAATAAACTACTTAATTATTTCACTATTATGAATCTTACACACATCGAACATCTCGGTATTGCCGTTAAAGAACTTGCTCCTGCAATAGAGTATTACGAAAAATTACTCGGTCAAAAATGTTACTCAATCGAAGAAGTAACCGACCAAAAAGTACGCACTGCGTTTTTCAAAGTTGGCAGTACTAAAATCGAACTTCTTGAGCCAACATCGGAGGATAGCCCAATAGCAAAATACCTCGAAAAAAATCCTCACGGCGGTGTTCACCATGTTGCGTTCTGTACCGACAGCGTTCAAACTGCGCTTGGCGAAGCCGAAGCACTTGGTATTCAACTGATTGACAAAACTCCACGACGAGGAGCCGAAGGACTGAACATCGCATTTTTGCACCCAAAATCAACTTATGGAGTGCTGACCGAAATCTGCGAAGTGCCGAAATAATATTATTTTAGAGAAAAACGGCAAAAATAGAACCCTGATTATGCTAAAACTCCTGCATACAGCCGATTGGCATTTGGGGCAGATTTTTTACGACAACGACCGCCGCAAAGAACACGCTTATTTTTTAGAACAACTCAAACAAATTGTTGCTCGGCGAAATATCGATGTGTTGCTTGTGGCGGGTGATGTTTTCGACAGCCCAAATCCGTCCGCCGACGCGCAAGAGATGTATTACCGTTTTTTGCACGAAATTACTGCGCAAAATCCTGCCCTGCAAATCATTATCATTGCCGGTAATCACGACAGCGCATTGCGTCTCGAGGCTCCAAATCCATTACTGAAAATTCTCAATATTTCAATTATTGGAGTTGTAAAAAAACACGGACAAAGCGTTGATTATAAATCTCTTATCGTTCCTATAAAGCAACGCGGAAAAACTGTGGCGTGGTGTTTGGCTGTGCCTTATTTGCGTATGGGCGACTATCCTGCTGCCGAAAATTATTCACAAGGCGTTGAAAAACTTTTTGCCGAACTCATCGAAAATATTCCCGACAAATCGCTGCCTGTTGTGGCAATGGCGCATTTACAGGCGAGCGGCGCAACAATTTCCAAAAACGACAAGTCGGAGCGGTTAATCATTGGTGGCGAGGAGGGAATTTCCGAAAAAGCGTTGCCGACAAATCTTGCTTATTTCGCGCTTGGGCATTTGCATCGCGCACAACATCTTCCGCATCGCGAAAATGCGTGTTATTCCGGTGCGCCATTGCCAATGAGTTTTGCCGAACGAACTAATAAACAGGGCGTAATGTATGTGGAAATTTCAGAGGAAGAAACTAAAATTGAAAAAATTGAAATTCCACCGCTGATTGCTTTACAAAACATTACAGCACAATCGGTTAGCGAACTTTTAGATAAACTGATAAAACTTCCCGAAGGCGACAAAAACGATGCGCCTTACTTGGAAATAAAAGTAAAAATAGACCAGCCCGAGCCTACATTGCGACATCGCATTGAAGAAATTTTGGAAACAAAAGCCGTAAATTTGGCTCGTTTGCAAAGTTATTCGCCAAATTACAACGAAAATCGTACTGATTATTCCGATTTGGCAAGCGATTGGCACGCTCCCAACCCATTTGAAATGGCATTGGAAATTCACAAACGCTTTTATGGAGGTGCCGAAATGTCGGATTCAATCAAAAAATTGCTAAAAACCACAATCGAAGAGTTGGAAATTCAAGAAAATTTGTAATGATTGAAATTACAGATTCAACACCAATTAACCATTAATCATTTATCATTAAATTGCGTTTTCCAGCGGCGATGCATCCACACCCATTGTGTTGGATTTTGACGGATAATGTTTTCGATAATGGCAGTTTGTAATTGAGTGTTGGCGACAAGGTCGTTGGTTGGGTCATCGGTTTTGATGGCTTGAATTTCGGGTAAAATATCGAAACGGTAAGCACCAGTATCTGTCCGCGTCATCGCCATTGGCACTACTGCCGCTCCGGTATCGGCTGCCAAACGTGCCGCACCAAGTGGAGTATATGCCTTTTTACCAAAAAAATCGACAAAACAGCCCTTTACTTTTGTGTCTTGGTCAATCATTAAAATCAGGCAATTACCCGCATTTAGTCCCGCCACAAGGTTACGATACGAGCCTGTGCGGTCAATATTTATCATTCCTCGCCGAGCACGAAAATATACCATTGCTTTTTGAATAAAATATCCTTTGATGGGTTTGCTTGCGGCAATTGTTTTGTAGCCAAGCATCGGAGGAGTAACTGCCGAAAGTTCCCACGAACTGATATGCGGGATAAGACAAATTACTCCTTTGCCACGCTCGTAGGCTGTACGAAGATTTTCCTCGCCAACAACTTTCACCATTTTGAAATACGATTTCGGCTTGTTAATATATACACGCGCAAAAAAATCGAGTACCGCGCCGGCTGTGTTTCGGAACACCGAGCGGGCAAGTTGCTCAATTTGAGCATCGCTATGTGTTGTGCCAAATGCAAGTGTGAGATTTTCGATTGCCGTAATTCGTGCTTTTTTGCCAAGTTTGAAATATAATTTCCCTGATACGATTTCCAATTGTTTGCGAAGCCACAGCGGGCAAATCCATAACAAAAGCATTGCTATTATCATAAAAGGGAAAGCAAGCGCAAGGACTGTTTGTCGCCGAGCGTTTTTGATTTTTGACTTATTCATTTGATATATTGTAATTTAATATTTTTTTCGTTAACCTGTAATTCTACTTTGCTGCCCAAGATTAAGGGCATATTGGGTGCTTGATGTCCTGCCGGAAAATCGAAACAGACAGGAAAATGATAGCCTGAAACGGCATTTAATATTATTTTTTTTAACGATATTTTCATCAATTTATCTTCAACACAATCGGTAAAATGCCCGACAATTAATCCGTTAATTTTCTCAAACACGCCACTAAGTCGCAGATTTTGTAGCATACGGTCGATATGATAGATTTTTTCGTTAACATCCTCGATAAACAAAATTGCGCTGTCGTAATTCAAATCGTAAGGCGTGGCTCGCAAACCGGCAAGCACCGATAAATTGCCACCAACAAGTTGCCCAACGGCTGTGCCAAACTTATTTTGCGGATGTGATTCTAATTCATAGTCGAGATTTTTGCCTTTTAATGTTGTGAAAATTGATTTTACCGAAATATCTTCAGCCCCAAGCGTGGCAATCTGAGCCATCATTCCGGCGTGCAACGAGTTAATACCCAATCTATTAACCGCCGAATGTAAAACGCTAATATCGCTGTAACCTACAATCCACTTTGGATTTTGAACGAAGCGAGTAAAATCTAATTTTTCGAGCAGTTGCACAGTTCCATAACCACCTCTGGCACAAATGATTGCTTTTACCTGTGGGTCGTCGAGCGCATTCTGCAAATCGGCGCATCGCTGATTTACAGTGCCGGAATATCTTCCATATTTACCGGTGGCATATTTCCCAATGCTGAGCGTATAACCCATATTACTAATGACTTGCGATGCTTCACAAATCAAATTATTATCTATTGCACCTCCCGGAGATACAATTCTAATTTCGTCGCCAAGAAGTAGAGATGGGCAGTTCATAGTTGTGAATAGTGGATAGTTTATAGTGAATAGTTTCCAAATTAGTAGTTTTTTCAATTTCTACATTCCTACATTCTTAATTTTACATTTTACATTCTACATTTTACATTAATTCCTACATTTCTTAATTTCTTCATTTCTTAATTTCTTAATTGTTTATTGGCATATTGTTAATTAGCACATTACTATGCATTTTCCGCCATTCGAATTGCATAGTCGATGGCAATTGTCATAGCATCGGGGCTGGCAATTCCTTTTCCTGCGATTTCAAAAGCCGTGCCGTGGTCAACAGAAGTACGGATAATTGGCAGTCCGAGCGTAATGTTCACACCTTTGACGCTGTCCATCGATTGCGTGATGTTATTCCATTTGAAACCTGTAAGTTTGAACGGAATATGCCCTTGGTCGTGGTACATTGCCACACAGCCGTCGTACTTTCCTTGAATTGCTTTTGTAAACAAAGTGTCGGGCGGCACGGGACCTTCGGCATTATATCCCGCCTCCACAGCCTGCGCTACTGCCGGCGCAATAATTTCGGCATCTTCGTTTCCAAACAGCCCGCCATCGCCTGCGTGCGGATTTAGTCCGGCAACTCCTATGCGAGGTTGTGGAATGCCAAATTGGCAACAAGCATCGTGTAGCAGTGCGATAACATCAAAAATGCGCTCGGCACTCAGACTTTCGCACGCAACGCGCAGTGGCAAATGTGTAGTGGCGTGAATTACCCGCAGGCAGTCGTCAGCCAGCAACATTGCATATTTTTTTGTATCGGTATAATGCGCATAAATTTCGGTATGTCCCGAAAAGTGATGCCCCGCCAAATTTATAGATTCCTTGTTGATAGGCGCAGTAACGGTGGCATCGATAATTCCTTTTTTTGCAAAATCAATAACTGTAATTATCGATTCAAAAGCGGCATTACCTGCTTTGGCTGACACTTTGCCAAATTCAAAATCGGCGGGAGAGATATTTGCAAGGTCGAACACATCGATAACGCCATACACAAATTTTGCTTGGCTAATGTCCGAAACAGGATTAACCGTCAACGCTGCATTACACAACTTTACTGCCGATGCAATAACTGCTGCCGATGCAAAAACAAGCGGACGACAGCGATTGTATATTTGCGGGTCGTTAAGCGATTTTACAATTATTTCGGGACCGATACCGGCAGGGTCGCCCATAGTTATTCCGATAATTTTTAAGTTCATAGAGTTGAAATTAAAGAAGTTAGAAAAGTTAAAGAAGTTAGAAAAGTTCCGTTGCCGGATGTTTTCCTCGGTATAAACTTTTATTTTTCGACAAATGTAATTCCTTTTTATGTAAAAATAAAACATTTCTCAATAAATGTTCATTTCTTAATTTTATATTCTACATTTCACATTTGCAGATTGTTAATTGGGAGATTAATTGTTTTTAGGTTAAAGTTTTGTTTTTGTAAATCTTTATTTTTATCTTTGAAGTTCAATAATTCACAACAAATCAAACCAAAATTATGTTACAAACTGTTTGCACACCTACCAACGCAAGTATTATGATTGCAATTCCCGATGAATATATTGGGAAAAAATTGGAAATTACGGTTTCGCCTATGCAAGACGAAAGCGTAAAAAAACACATTGCTCAACACGAATATATGAGTATTGAAGAATTTCGCACTGAATCAAAGGCAAGTTTGATAAAAATACTTAATGAAAATGGTATCTATTAGCCGTCAAGCCAGAATTGATTTAGACAATATAGTTATCGGCTTATTGCGATGGAAGAAAGTGAAGTTAACAGTTAATGAAGCAATGCAATATGTGGATGATATTGCCGACATTTGTTATCATTTGGGAAATGTCAATTATTATTTCAAAGCCACATACAATGACCACAAGCAATTCGGCTCTTATATTTGTTCGTATAAGCGCAATAATAACACAACGTGGTTTATCATTTA
>JAITXR010000258.1 GCA_031284665.1 Paludibacter sp. | reverse complement strand
TGTAATAAAACCCTGTTTTCCATTCCTCGACCGCTTTGCGCGAGCCTTCGGGCGTTATTGCCAAATGAAACTTTTCGTAACTGTTGAACGTATCGACCATCCGGTCAGTAAGTGAATTGTTTTTTGTCCGGTCAACAGCAATTCCCCCAATTGCGGTAAAAAGATATTTTAGCGGAAAAAAAAACCAAAATTTTTTCATTAAAAATGATGTTTTTCTGCCGCTTGCAAGCATACATAATTGTCCGATTACAAAATCCATATTGCTTGTATGCGGCGCAAGGCAAATAACGCTTTTGCTTGGCTCACGGAAAGAAATATCGATTTTCCAACCACAGATTTTTAGTAATATTCGGTAAATATGTTTCACAACGGAATTTTTGATACAAAAATAATATTTTTTGATTGAAATTTATAATATTAAGGAAAATTTTCTTTAATCAAAACAATTTTTGTATCTTTGCAGGCGAAAAAAACAAAAAATGTTTAACAATAAAAAATAATAAAACTATGTCAAAAGTAACAGTAGTAGGCGCAGGTGCAGTAGGTGCAAGTTGCGCAGAATACATTGCAATTAAAAATTTTGCATCCGAAGTAGTGTTGGTCGATATTAAAGAAGGTTTTGCCGAAGGTAAGGCTATGGACTTGGCTCAAACGGCTTCGCTCAATGGTTTCGACACCAAAATAACAGGCACAACAGGCGATTACAGCCGGACAGCCAATTCGGATGTAGCAGTAATCACATCCGGCATTCCCCGCAAACCGGGAATGACTCGCGAAGAACTTATAGGCGTGAATGCAGGTATTGTTAAAGGGGTGGTTTCTAACATCTTACAATACTCGCCCAAAGCCATTATTATTGTGGTTTCAAATCCGATGGACACAATGGCTTACCTTGTACATAAAGTTTCGGGCTTGCCTAAAAATCGTATTATCGGTATGGGTGGTGCTTTGGACAGTGCACGTTTCAAATATCGTTTGGCAGAAGCACTTTCCTGCCCCGCATCGGATGTGGACGGAATGGTAATTGCCGCTCATAGCGATACCGGAATGTTGCCATTAGTAAGCAAAGCAACATACAAAGGCGTGCCTGTTACCGGATTTTTGGGACAGGAAAAAATTGATTATGTGGTCGAAGAAACAAAAGTAGGTGGAGCCACACTTACAAAATTGCTTGGCACTTCGGCGTGGTATGCGCCCGGAGCAGCAGTTTCGACGCTTGTTCAATCCATTATCTGCGACCAAAAGAAACTAATCCCTTGTTCCTTATTGCTCGACGGAGAATATGGTCAGAAAGATATTGCATTAGGCGTTCCTGCAATTATCGGCGCAAATGGTGCTGAGAAAATTGTAGAAATATCGCTTACCGATGCCGAAAAAGAAAAATTTGCGACCTCCGCAGCAGCAGTTCGCGAAGTAAACAACGATTTGAAATCGGTATTATAAGATTTTGAATTTGCTTGTAAATTAACACATTGCAGCTCTCTTTTGCTTATTTTTACAGATAAGACCGAAGAGAGTTGCTTTTTTTTCAAGGATTAAAACTACAAGCCACGCACGGCACAAACAAAATAAAAGATGTTCGCGGTAAAATAAAACGAAGCTAATTTTTATATAAATTTTGCTCTTTAATATCGTTGGCTAATTTCAGGGAAAATAATTCCGACCCTTTTTTATTTAAGTGCATCGCATTGTAAAAATAAGCGGTATCGTAGCACAGAGAGTCGTGAGTATAATTAAGAAAAGGGATGTCATATTTTTCTGCAAGATCATAATATACCTGTATTTTTTCATTCCAACTTTTTGTAAATTCCGTCATTTTAATATATTCAGGCGCAAATACCAGAATAACTTGAATGTTTTTTTCTTTACATTCTTGTAAAAACGAATCAAATAATGCAGCTATTTTCGGCTCTATTGTAGCCGTAATGCTGTCGTTGGACAATATTTTGTTTAATTCCGACCCATTCCAACTTACGGCATTTCCTTGGTGTCCTTTATAGCGTTGACCTGCGAAATGTTGCAGATTAAAAAATTCGAGCAATCCGTTTTTTATAGTTCTAAAGTCCGAATAATATTGCAAGGCAGGAATATGTAATTCATATTCCGACATTCCCATTTCTCGTAAAGCCTTTTTAAGCAAAGGTTTGTGCAGATAAGGGAAAAATTGCTTTTTATTGTACAAGTACAGTGAATCCGGATAAAGGGTGAAAAAATCCACATTTTGTATAATCAATTTTGGAGCTTTGTTGTACTTTTCCAAGAATCTAAACCTTATATATTGCATATTAAATCGATAGCCATCTATCCCTAAATTATAAGAATTAACATTTAATACACTGTCCAAAATTGCAGTATTAAAGTGAAAAACCGCTCTTGAATTTCCGGAAATAATTACATCCGAATTAATTTTTGAGTCAAAAATATCATTCCATGTTGATAATTCATCAGTTCGTGCTTTCTTAAATCCCGTTTCTAAAATGAAATCTACAGCAAAAGCACCTGCAATCAATAGAATAATGAAAATTACAATATTTATACAAAATTTTTTCATAACTAAAATTGAAAATAAATAAATGTTTCGCCTTGTCCTCCAAAAGCCCAAATAATAATGATAAGCGTAAAGTAAACAGCCCATCTTACAGCCTTATATTTTATGCTATCTATTTGTAATCCATGCTGTTTGTGCCTGTTCAGCCATTCTGTTATTAGACAAAAGGCTGTGAGCACAAGTGTGTTTGTTGCATTGTTAGTAGTGGGAGCAGTAAACAGCGACGGTGAGAAAATTCCTGAAATATACTCCCAAGCGTGCGCCATATTTTCAGCCCTGAATAGTATCCAGCCAAAAACCACCAACAAAAAAGTAAACAGCATTTGAAATATTTCTTTGAAATTTGGCAAAACTTTTCCTTCGGCTACTGTATTTGTAAATTTTCGGTTTTTACCGATTAAAATTAGCGGCAAAAACAAAATTGCGTGGTATGCGCCCCAAGCAATAAAAGTCCAATTTGCACCGTGCCAAAAACCGCTGACAAGAAAAATAACAAAAGTATTACGCACAACTTGCCATTTTGTCCCGCGACTGCCGCCTAACGGAAT